>JAITOM010000408.1 GCA_031289975.1 Methanobrevibacter sp.
TTATGTATAAGGCAGTTGAGAAGTATGAGGAGGAGTTGGCTAAGGTTAATGCTGGGAAAGATGGTTTAGTTATTTATGGTGATATTCCTAAAAATGTTGCTGAATTAGGAGCTAAGTTAGTTAAGGGTAAGTCAACTGATATTGATAAGGCTCGAGCTTTATACGACTTTTTCTGGCAAAATTGTGATTATGAATTCTATTCAGGACATGTTAAAAGTGCTGAAAAGACTTTAAATGATTTAGCTGGGAATTGTATGGACCTTGCTAATTTATATAAAAGTCTTGCTGAATCTGTTAAATTGGCTTGTGAGTTTAGACATGCCAATTCTGTTCAATTCTCGGACGGGAATTATTCTCATTACTGGAATGCGGTTAATGTGAGCGGTACTATAATAGGTCTTGATGTGTCTGTAGCTTGTGACCCATATAATAAGACATCAACATCCAAAATCAATCAAATGTTTGGCTTTGGCAATATGGAGCATCCCTACCCCCACAGTGCCGTTATGGTAGCTACTACGATGTGATTATCATTATTTAACATGTTTCCATCTTTTAAAATTTATTATTTTACTTATTGCTGCTTCTCCTACATTATACATTTTCCCTATTTCTTTATTAGTTAATTTTAAATGTAATTTTTCTTCTCTAATTTCTTTAACATACTCATTACACATTTTAGAACGATGATTTGCTGTCCTTGTTGAGTATAACCTGTATTCTTATCTACTTTAATATTTTTAAAATAATCATCATCTTTCCAAGTTTTAGAATAGATTATTCTATGTATTATATGTCTACTAACACCATACAAATCACCTATTTGATTTTGAGATAATTTTAACCATAATTTTTCTTCCCTAATTTCTTTAACATCTTCTTCATTTATTTTCTTATTTGTGTTATGTAATTTTGCATGCTCCTCATAAGTCATGATTCTAAGATTGTTTAAATCATTATTCATTGAATTTTTATCTATATGATGTATTAAACATCCATTAGGTATCTTTAAATCATAAGCATCTTCCCAAATAAGTCTATGTAATTGATCACCATTATTACCTTCTTTTCTTGATGTAATCCAATAATATCCATGATGTATTTTCGCATTCCCATACTTAGTATTAATCCTATCTAATGTCGAAACCTTCTTACTTTGCACAATTTCCACTCCTATTCCATTTTAATAAATTTTAATTTAAAATAATTTTTTTTAATATTTTTATAAGCCATCCCTAACGATTGATGTGATGAATAACCATAATTATTTCTTTTATAAATATCATTGAATGTCCAGAATTCATTAGCTTCCCTTATTCTTTTAATTTCTTTGTAATCCTCTAATGTTAAAATAAATGCAGTTTCACCATTTTTTATTAATGTTTTATTCTGTTTTCTTTCAAGGTCTCCTCTGAAATAGTAAGAACATTTTTCATTCCTACAAACATAAGTGCCACTGGATGAGTTCTTCTCCATTTCTTCCTTACAATTATCTTTTCTCCTTTATTTTTAATTGAAATTTTAAATTAAATAAATTGATGGGTTCATTATTTTAATTCCCGTCCATCATCAGGAATTGGTAGGTAATGCATCTCTATAAGATGTTAAAAGATCTATACTATCCTGTAATGTATTATCAACTGTTTTTAAACATCCTCCTAAACTATATAGGACTATAGCTATAGCTATAAATACTACCCCTATAATAGCAAAAAGTATATTACATGTTGCAGCAGCCATGACTAACACTACCACACCAAAAGCTGTTGCCCCTGCTGCAGCCGTAACAAATATAGGACTATATTCATTTATAGAATAATCTATATTTCTTAATGTGTCTATTCTTCCATTTAACTGCTCCCATGTAGTATTAATTACATTATTATCTAGGGACACAGAATCATGATCAACATAACCATAAGTATACTCATTATATGCAAACACAGATTGATTATTGAATTTATCCATAATAGAACTTATTTGATTACCTTTAGATTTAGCTTCATCAATATGACCAATCCAATAAGCAAAACTTTTATCAAAATCAACAGAATTTAATTCATCAATTGTACTGGATGATTGATTAAGCATATAAACAACAGTGTTAATATCGCTGGTTTTATAAAGATTAGCTACACTATCACTATCAAGACCAATAGTGTTTAGATACATTACACGATCATGATAATCCATTTTACCATAACTGGTAATAATCCTATCCCAACTATCAGCGAAACTCTTATAATATGGGATTTTATTTATTAAGTTTCTTGGAGTATCATTAATATATGGATTGACAAACACTTCATCAGGCTTAGATATATAAGCCATATAGAAATCAGCTCCTTCGGTTTGAAGGGATTTATTTTGTATAACATCTAATATATGTACATATTCAGCCATTGAAAGCTTCGTATCAAGTACATTAGTCATATAATCATAACCAGGAACCTCGGGGGTTACACTACTATTATTACTTATTGAATTAAATACTTCAGTAGGGGTTTTAGTAGCTAATAAATCAGTTACTGCCCCCGCTTGTCTTTCATCAGCCGATGCGGCTGGTATCGCAGAACATATGAATAATATTATTATTAATAGTCCTATAATTTTAGTTTTCATAAGTTAACACCTCAAATTTAATCTTATTAAATTGTAGCTGAAGATTTAGTTGATCCTTTAATACTACCCACTGTATATTGTAACTTACTGTCGTAATACATTTTCCAATTATATGATATTTCACCATATATATCAATTTTAGAACCATCCCAAACATTAATTAATAATGCATGATAACCAGGATGTGGATAAGCACCACCATAAGTTAATGTTAAGAGTAATTGATGGAATTTATGGGTTTCAGAAATATCTCCATCATGTCCATCACCAGCAGCCACATCACCACTATATAATAATTCACCAGTGGTTTGATCAGTTAATTTATATTGATGAATTACTCTCCCATCACCATCAACTCTTAAGTCCTTTGCAGCTGATACTGCACTTATGCTACTAATAGCTACAATAGCTATTAGGACTAAACTTAATATTTTTATTTTCATAGTTTTATTTTCTCCTTTATTTTTAATTGAAATTTTAAATTAAATAAATTGATGGGTTCATTATTTTAATTCCCGTCCATTTTAGGAATAATTTAACATTTTAGGAATAATTTAATTAATAGACATTATCATGAGTAATAGTTGGAGACTCATCATAATTAGGGTAATTATATTCCCATAGAACATGTAAAAAATAAGATTGATTTTCTGTAACATCTTCAAAATCTGTACGAGAACTTACAACCCTATTATAGTCACCACCAGAGACACCTGTTCCACAACCTCTAACTGTATAATTATGTTCAAAATTTTTTTCAATATAATCAATAGCTTTAAGTCTTAAGAATTTACCTTCTAAAGTGCTATCTTGAGATAATATAAATTCTAAACCAGTTTTATGATTAATATTTGAATATGCTTGCCCTTCATAATGTCTATAATCAACTATACCTGCATTGCAAGTATTTACTACACTAATAGCTAAAATAGCTACTAAAATTAATCCATATATTTTCTTCATTTTTTTAACTCCTTAATTATTTTATTTTAGTTACTATACCAATTGTTGGTTGGCTAATACCCATTGACCATGCCCATGTAGTAGAGAAATCATATTTAGTTCTACCAGCTTGTGATGGAAGAGAACCTATAATTTCTATTGGGCACGGACCTTGACAAGCACTAAGAACACTTGAATAATGACCATAAGTTGAGTTATTGGTTGCTATATCCCCAACAAAGTATGTATGGTTATCTTTAACTGTCATATTATATGTGTGTCGTTCACCAGTTTCAGTAATATCCTTTAGAATTAATTTACTGATTTTAGGTCTTTTCTTCCAATTATCAATCGTATGATCTTTTCTTAAATTTAAGAATGGTAATATTTCATCATAAATAGCATTTTTACACCGATATAATAATTGTGAATTATCAGGGTTATTGACTTTACTATTTTGATTATAATATGTAATATCTAAACCCAATAAATAAGCTGCTTTTTTAAACACATTTAAAATACCTTTATCAGTATTAGCAAAACTTAAACTCACAGTATTTCTATCAAGTCTACCACTAATATCCCTATTACCATCAGAAGCTATTAAACCACTAAATAAACCAGCCGCATTATCAGGATTGATAATTAAATTTTCAGCATATTCATATTTGTCATCAAAAATAAATTCTAATTGTTTTATGATAGGTTTATTAAATTTAAATACTGTCTCGTTTCCAATACTGAATCAATGAGGTAAACTATCCCTATCAGATTTTAAAAGATTTATATTATCCATTAATATAACATCAACTGTTGATAAACATCCTGCTAAACTAAGAAGGACCATACCTATAGCTAAAAGTAATATTCCTATAACAATAGCAACTATATCAACATTCACAGAACCAAAAGCAACCATCATTACACCAAAACTCGTCACAACTGATGCACTCAAATAAAGTGTAGCACTGTTTCCATATATTTTATCATCTATACTCATTAACGTGTCTATTTCTCCATTTAACTGCTCCCATGTAGTATTAATTACATTATTATCTAGGAACACAGAATCATGATCAACATAACCATAAGTATACTCATTATATGCGAACACAGATTTATTATTGAATTTCTCCATAATAGAACTTATTTGATTACCTTTAGATTTAGCTTCACCAATATGACCAATCCAATAAGTAGAACTTTTATTAAAATCGACAGAATCTAATTCATTAAGCTCAATGGATGATTGATTAAGCATATAAACAACAGTGTTAATATCACTGGTTTTATAAAGATTAACTACACTATCACTATCAAGACCAATAGTGTTTAGATACATTATACGATCATGATAATCCATTCTACCATAACTGGTAATAATCCTATCCCAACTAATAACAGTGCTCTTATAATATGGGATTTTATTTATTAAGTTTTTTGGAGTATCATTAATATAAGGATTAATAAACACTTCATCAGGCTTAGATATATAAGCCATATAGAAATCAGCTCCTTCGGTTTGAAGGGATTTATTTTGTATAACATCTAATATATGTACATACTCAGCCATTGAAAGCTTCGTATCAAGTACATTAGTCATATAATCATAACCAGGAATTTCGGGGGTTACACTACTATTATTACCAACTAAATTAAATATTTCATTAGGGGGTTTTAGTAGCTAATAAATCAGTTACTGCTCCTACTTGTCTTTCGTCAGCCGATGCGGCTGGTATCGCAGAACATACGAATAATATTATTATCAATAATCCTATAATTTTACTTTTCATGATTTTAACCTCAAATTTAATCTTATTAAATTACAACTGAAGATTTAGTTGTTCCTTTAATACTACCTA
>JAITOM010000419.1 GCA_031289975.1 Methanobrevibacter sp.
AAAAGTCCTTTTTAATATTGTATTGATCTTATAAAGTCATTAAAATGCTTTAAAAAATTAAGTATTATAAATATTAAATAAAGTATTATAGCTGCATCAGTTGAATTTTTCACAGCCTCTTAAATTTTAAACAATAATTTTTTTTATTAAGTTATTTAATTTTAAATATTGCTTCATGAAAATTCATAATTTTAAATTTTAAATAATATAAATATATTTTTATTAATATAAATAATTTTAAATTACTATTTTTTAATAATATTCATTTTAAAAAAAGTTATTTATTAAGAACTTTATCAAAACAAATATAAATTGAAAATAATTATTATGGGGTGGAAAATTGTTATTGTCCTTTATTTTTATTTAAAATAGTTATAATAATTTAATATGGAATATATTTTCTTTAAAATAATCATATTATAATTATTAGTTTTAAAAATATTATTTTACATAATTAAAATTGTCACAAATTTAGTAAACCCATTAGAAGATAAATTTTTCAACATTTTCATATAAGTAGAGTCAATGATTCCAAGAATTGTAAATGCTTATCAAGATGTGAAAATTTATGATTTTATAGAGTTTACAACTAAGAAAGAATTTCTTTTCCTTTTTCAGTGATTTGTTATAATCTACCTGGAATATCTTCTTCATTTAAACAAATAACTTAATTTTTATTTTTTAAATTTCTTAAAACTCTACTCACATCACTTAACGGCATTTTTGTTTCTTTGAAATCCACTTGGAATTTTTAACTAATAATTCACTTCTTCAGACCATTTCATACTTTTCGATACAATTTAATATTTCTTTTCCTTTTTCTGTGAGAGAGTAGACTCGTCCAATCCTTTTATCTTCATTAAGGAATATCACTATTTCTTTATCTTTCAAAGTTTTCAATGATCTACTCACTTCTGAAACACTCATATTAGTTGATTTTGCTATCTCAGTTGGGATTTTCAGCTTATTTTTCAAATCTCTCATTATTTTTTGTCGCTGTTCACTTATCTTCACAAATCCTAATTCATCAATGTATTTTTTCTCCATATATAAAAAACTATATTTCTTTATTAAACTTATCATTTGATTATAATTCCATAATTAATTGACAAGTATGCAAACATTTATTAACAATTAATCAAAATTATTATATAGGGATATAAAATTTTTTGTGATGTGTTAATTAATGTCTAAACATTCTTTGAAAGTCGATAAAGCTAAAATAGATGAGGTTAGAAATGGATGGGTTAGAATAAATGAAAATGATCGTGATTATATTGAAGCAGGAAGTTTAATAGGCATTAAATTAAATGATAAATCTGTAAGAAGGATTGTTTATGGACTTATTCAACAACAAGATAATAAAAAACCTAATGATAATTTTATATCTTTAGATGAACCTACAAGAATAAGCTTAGGCATTAAAGATGATGATATTGTAAAAAAAGAAAAATTTGAATTTGAAATAAATGTTCTTACATCATCCTGTGACAAGATATTTTTCTATTTAGATCACCCTGAACCTAATCTTAAATTTACTGCTCAAATTGGATTATTATCACTTTTATTAGGGCTTTTATCTCTTACTATATCATTATATCCAACATTTTATAATAATATAGAGAAAATAACTACATTTTTATATCCTCACATTATAATTTTTCCTTTATTCGTTATTATTCTCATTTTTATATCATTAATTTGTTATACAATAATAAAATGTCTTAGTAGATGGTAATATGAATTAAATTTTTGTTGAATAAAGATTAAAAGTGAAATATGATGATTAATAATGTTTTTTGTAGCAATTGTTGCATGAATATTGTAATTGTTTTTAAGTTTATTATAAAATGTGGAATTAGAGTTAAATTTTTAATCATGAGAATTGGTGTTTAAATGAAATTAAAAAAGATGATTGAATATTATAAAAATGGTGTTAATAGAAATAAAGTCATTATTATTAATAAAAATTGTAAGGAATATCAAAAAGAAGTCAAAGATTTAAACATACAATTAATTGATATTTCATATGAAATAGCTAATCTTTTAGAAGATTTTTCAAAAAGAAAAAAACGAAATGAAACAAAAGAAGTCTTAGAAAAGTTTTTAGATTCATTTAATGATGAAATTTTAAGTTTATATGATGTAGATTACTTATTTTCTCCAGATGTAGGTACATTGAACATTGTTGCAATTTTAAATTATTATACGCGAGAGAATAAAATAATTATCCTGTTTTTAGATGTTAAAAGAATAGATAATAAGCTAATTTTCTCGGAAGAAGGTCGTCCTGATTACTGTGAAATGGATATTAGTCAAAACCTATTTGTATTGGGGTGGGATTAATGAAAATTAAAGAATTATTTGAATTTGACGATATTCAACAAGTAATTAAGTTGGACAATATAAAAAATGAGGAGGATATGGTTAAAAAGTTTATAATTTCTAAAAATCTTGAAGAAGATTTATTATATTTTTTAGAATATTTGAATGGGAATAAAACAGATGAAAACACATCAATAAATATTATTGGGAACTATGGAACTGGTAAATCTCATCTTTTAGCATTTATATCTATAATCTTATCAAAGCCCGAATTATCCCAATATATACAAAATGAAAAATTAAAAGAGGAATTTAGTAAACTTAAAAAAGAATTTTTAGTTGTTAAATATGAATTACCAGCAACACAAAACCAAACATTAGCGGAAATTTTTTATTATAGGGTTAAAAAACAACTGAAAGACAATTATTATATTGAAATTAGAGATATCAATCTTGAAAATGAGAAAAAAGATCCTAAAGAATTACTTGAAGAAATCTTAATGAAAATTAAAGAAAAATATCCTGTAAAAGGATTAATTGTAATTTTTGATGAATATTCTGATTTTATTAAACAAAAAAATTATCAAGATCAACAGCATGATTTAAATTTTACAAGACAACTTGCAGAAAGTTCATCAAATCAAGATTTTATATTAATGCTTTCGATGCAAGAATATTTATTTAGTAATCCTGAATATAAAGCTAATGCTGATTTGATAAATAAAATTGAAAAAAGATTTTTAAATATTAACATAACAAGTGAAAATATTGAAGAGATAATATCTAAGAGAATAGTTAAGAAAAATGAAAATCAAATTCAAGAACTTAAAAAACTTTTCGATAAACTTAAACCAAGGTTTACCAACATAGCTACTGAAGAAAGTAGATATATAAATTTATTTCCAGTCCATCCATACATTATAGAAATTTTCTCTAAAATAACATTTTTCGAAAGTAGATCCATATTAGAGTTTATCTCACAGGAAATTAAAAAAATATTGAATGATGATTTTCCAAAATTTATAACATACGATCTTATTTATCAACCAATGATTGAAGGAGAACACACAATAAAAAATCAACAAGAAGTAAAACCAGTTGTTGATGTAATTAAATCTCTTAAAGATATTATTAATAGATTAGATCCAAAATATAAAAATCAAGCTATTAGATTAGTTGAAAGTTTAGCTATTAAAAATCTTATTACTCCACCAGATAAACAAGGAGATAGAAAAGGAGGTGACACTCCTGAAAAATTTGCAGAAAATCTTTTTATAATCCCCACATCAATTATAGAACCAAGTGGAGAAATAAACACGATTTTAAACATGTTAATTGAAAAATCAGAAGGTCAATTTATTAATAAAGATAAGGACAGCAATGTATTTTTCATTAATTTAAATGCAACTACAGATTATGAACAAATAATAAATAATAAAGCCTCCAACATAGGTGATATATATTTACTTAATCAAATTTTTGTTGAAAATTTTTTATTAGACGAATTAGACTTAGAATATGAAAATAAGATTCAATATCTTGATTCTAAGGAAAAATATATAATAAAAGATACAGTTAAGTGGAAAGACAGAAATTCTTTTAGAGCTGGTTTACTTATAATTGACATTGGTAATAAATTGGAAATTACAGATTATGGGGATTTTAAAGTAATTTTAAAAGGATATGCTTCACATGATTTAAATTATACACAAAATGATATTTTTATCAATCCAAATTATAATAATGATTTTAAAAAAGCTATTAAAAGACTTGCAGCAGTTAAAGAACTTATTAGAACTCAAACTTACTTAGATGTAATGAAAAAGAAAAGAAAAGTAATAATTGATGAAGAACTAAAACCAATGTTCAAAGAAGGATTTATCAAATCTAAAATAAAACACAAGTCAAAAGAATATTCTCTTGAAGAAATAGGTATTTCAAGTGAAATATCTTCAGAAATTTTCTCACAAATTAAAGAAAGATTACTTGGAGAGGATTTAACTTCAAAATATCCAAAATATCCAAAATTCAAATCAAAAATATCCGATAAAAATATTGTTGGAACAATGGAATCAGTATTTAAGGATATTCCAACTGAAGGAGCTGTAAGAAACCTAAATTCTCAAAGCACAAATATACTAATTCCTTTAGGGTTATATAAGGATGGAATTTTAGATGTTAATGAAAGTGAATATGTAAAAATAATTTTAGAAAAACTTGAGGATTCTAATAAAAATCTATCAATTGAAGAAATAATTTCTGATTTTGAAAAACCACAATATGGATTAAATAAAGAAATAATTTATTTAATAATAGGGGTCATGCTTAGAAATGGAGATATAACTATTAGCTCTATTCGTGGGAAAACTTACTCATCAGAAGATTTTGGTGATTTATTTAAATCAGGCTTAAAAGCTAAATCAGGCTTAAAAGCATTTGATGGAATAAAATACATAAGAAAAGAAGCAGGACCTAATTCAAAAACACAAATCCTTTTTAATGTATTAGACCTTGACAGTAGTTTAATACAATCTAAAAAAACATATAATCAGGCATATCAATTTTATATGAATAAAATAGGAGATATTGAAAAGGATATTAAAAATATAGAACAGCTGTTTAGTGAGATCCAATATTCTAAAATTTTACCACTTAAAGACATTTTAGAAAAAATACAAATTATTAAAGATGTTAAATTCTCTAATTTAAAAATAAACAATATAAATGCATTTAATAGCTTAGATTATTCAAAAGAGAATATTGAAAAAATTGAAGAATCCTATGAACTAATTTTAAAATTAAAATCGTTATTAAAAGATTGTAAAGAATACATAATACCTGGAACAAAATATATGGAAGATGCTCTCGAACTTATGAATCCTATTTTAAAAGAATCAGATAAAAAAGAATTGGAAGCTATTTATCGTGATTCTTTAGATATTATAGTAGACATAAGAAAGCTTCTTAAAGAAGATGAAAGAAATCCATTGAAAGGTAAAATTGAGCTATTTAAAGAAAAATACAAAACAATCTACTATCATGTTCATGAAAACAGTGTTGGAAGAAAAGTTAACTATGATCATCTTGATGAATTAAAAGAATCAACTATTTATATTAAATTAAATTCATTAAAATCTATTAAATCTATTAATTCTCATCTGTTTAGACATATTCAGATTAAAATAAAAAATTTAAAAGAATTAAAATGTGATAATTTTAGAGCTGAAGAATTAAACAATAATTATCACTGCAAATGCAGATTCCCAGAAAATGGAAAACAATACAACATTGATAATGATATTGAAAATCTTTGGAAAGAAACGGATAAATTATATGATTCATGGACAAAACAGATTTTAGAGAATATAATGGACAATAAAAGTAAAATAAACCTTTTAGATGAGAAAAAAGGCAAAATAATAGAAAATATTCTTAAAAACAAAACATTACCAAATATGGACGAAAACACTATTAATGCTATAAATAACCTTTTAGAAGATATTGAAATTGAGGATATTAATTTAGATAATTTATACGATAAATTAACAGAAGAAAGAGACACTCTTAAAGTTAATGAATTCCTTAAAAAAGTCGAGGAATTCATAGAAGAAAATGTAAAAAATCCTAATTCAAAGCAGGTAAGAATAAGAATAATAAAAAATTCGGATGAATATACTAAACCAGGTGAAAATATTGAAAACTAATGACCATCAATCAAAACTAATCAAAGAAACCGATGAATTTATAGAATCTTTAAATTTAACACCTGAAAAGATAAGAGAAGACCTTGAAAAAATGAGAAACATCGAAGGTTTTCCAATTGGAGATGTAGAAGATATTTTAGAACTATCAGATCCTCCATATTATACCTCTTATCCTAATCCATACATAAAAGACTTTATTGAATATTATGGAACCCCGTATGATGAAAAAAGCGATGATTATGATGTAGAACCATTTATAGAAGATGAATCATATGGAAGGACAGATAGTGTGTATAATATACATTTTTATCATACAAAAGTCCCTCCTCAAGCAATATCACGCTATATTAATCATTATACTAATAAAAATGATATAATTTTGGATTTTTTCGCTGGAAGTGGAATGACCGGTGTTGCTTCACTTAGATTAGGAAGGTTTCCTATTTTAATAGATTTAAGTCCTTTTGCAGGATTTATTGAATATAATAACCTTAAAAAGTTAAATTTAGACAAATTTAAAAATTTTGCACATGAGATATATAATTCTGTTTTTAAGGAATATGGTTATTTATACAACATTGATGATGAAAATAATGTTCAAAGAAATTTTGCTGTATGGAGTGAGGTTCAAACATGCCCATTTTGTTCTAATGATTATCTATATTTTGATGCTGAATCTCCTAAAAAAAATATCATCATTTGCCCAAAATGTAAAGTTGAACTAAATATCAATAAATTAAAATGTAAATTGGGTGATAATAATAAAGGCATATTTAAACCTGTTGAAATACATTTTATTGAGGGGAATAAAAGGAAATCAATTAAAATTAATAAATATGAAAAGGAAATTCTTGAAAAAATAGAAAAAATACAAATTCCATATTGGTTTCCAGAAACTAAATTATTTGATGGTTATAACACATCACAACCAATTAGATCTCATGGGTTTGATGAAATAAAAAATTTTTTTACTAAAAGAAATATGCTCACACTTTCTGCTTTTTGCAATGAAATAAAAAATTATGATATTGATAACTCATACAAAAAAAAATTAATTTATGCTATTACTGGAGCTATGATTAGATTAACAAATTTAAATAGATATATGCCTTCCCATAATAGACATGTGGGACCATTATCTGGAACATTATACATACCAAAACTTTTTGCTGAAATAAACCCTTTTAAAAATATAAAAGAAAAAATTAATTCCATTTTGAAAGCTAAATATGATTATAAGCCAAATAACTTTCTGGTTTCGACTCAATCTGCTACTGTTATGAGCAATATAAAAGAAAATATTATTGATTATATTTTCATTGATCCTCCATTTGGAGAAAATTTAATGTATTCTGAAATCAACTTTATTTTTGAATCTTGGCTAAAAATTTTTACTTTCAATAAAGATGAAGCTATAATTAATCCTAAACAGGATAAAACTGAGCATGATTATTTTAATCTAATTTATAAATGTTTTATTGAAGCTAATAGAATATTAAAACCCGATAGATGGATTACAATAGAATTTCATAACTCTAAAGCATCAATTTGGAGAATTATTCAAGAAAGCTTAGTAAAAGCAGGATTTATTATTGCTCAAGTATTAACATTGGATAAACAAAAGGGAACAACAAAACAACTTAGCTATGCAGGAACTGTGAAAAATGATTTAATTATTAATGCTTATAAACCAAATAAAGAATTTTCTGAAACATTTTTAAGGAAATCTGGTATAAATATGGAATATGAATTTATTAAAATGCATTTGAACAAACTTCCAATTGATCAAAATACTGAGCGTCAAACACGAGAGCTGTATTCTAAACTACTTGCGCAATATATACAGAATGGTTTTGAAGTTAAATGGGATGCTTCTGAATTATATTCATTGTTAAATGAAAAATTTGTTGAAAAAGATGGATATTGGTTTAATGAGAATCAGATATCTAACTATGAAAAAAATATGAAATTAAAAGATAAGATGTCATCTGATGATTTAAAAGAAATATGGATATCAGATGAAAAAACAGCTATAACCTGGATTGGTCAATTTTTAAAAAATCCTAAAACATATGCTGAAATTCATGAAAAATTTTTAAAGACTATCTCAACATCTGAAGATAAAATACCTGAATTAAAAACTATCCTTGATGAAAATTTCACAACAGAAGATGGAAAATATAAATTGCTTTCTAATATGGAAAAGAAAGAAAAAGAAGAGATAAGAGATAAGAGATTAATGAGAGAGTTTAATAAATTATTAGAAGAAGCTCAAAAATCTAAAAAAAAGATTAAAGAAGTTCGTAAAGAAGCTTTATTACATGGATTAATGAAATTATATAAAGAAAAGGATGTTGATATGATTAAATTAATTGGAAATCGTGTTGATAGGAAAATTATTGATTCTGATGATGATATTTCTGCAATAGTTGATTGGGCTTTATATAAATAATTGTTTTTTTTTAGTTAATAAAAATGAGTGGTTATATGGCTTTATTGAAAATAGGGGAAAAAGTAACAAGTAAGATTTACCCTGAATATAAAGTAGGGAAAATCATTAATATTAGTAATATTGGGGATGAGAATTACTGTGAAGTATACTTTGAGGAGATAAAAAATGTATTGGACTTAAGTGAAGATTCTCTTGAGAAATTTACTTCAATTATTGAGAAAATGAAAAATAAAGATTATGATAATCCTTTATTATTTAATCTTCGTTTATTTTCTGAAAAAATCGATTCTCTTGCATATCAGGATAGGATAATATCTGCTAATAATTTCAATATCATACCTCTTCCTCATCAAATATTAGCTGTTAATCATGTTTTAGAAGAATTTGAGCCTCGTTTTTTAATGGCTGATGAAGTAGGGCTTGGGAAAACCATTGAAGCGGCACTTATATTTGAAGAATTAAAACTTAGAGGTATGATTAAAAGGGCTTTAATTATTTCTCCCTCTGGATTAACCACACAATGGAAAGATGAACTTAAAACAAAGTTTAATGAAGATTTTGTAATACTTAATCGAGAAACTTTTAAAGGACTTAGTCAAATACATGGTGATATTAATATTTGGAAAGAAGAAGATCAAGTGATAACTTCTATTGACTTTATAAAACCAAAAGCTATTAAAGACTCTTTAACTGAGAAAATTATTAAAAATAGGGAGTGGCATAATAAATATGTTAGTGGAAATCTTATAGATGGAAACTGGGATATGATCATTGTAGATGAAGCACATAACTTAAGTAAAGATTTAGATGGGACTGAAACATCGCGGTATAAAATTGGAAAGGATTTAGCATTGCAAACTCCAAGTCTATTACTTCTAACAGCTACACCTCATCAAGGAAAGCGTAAAAGGTTTAGACATTTGTTAGAATTAATTGATCCTTATAAATTCTTTGATGATGAATCTATAACTCCTCTAAATGTTAAATCAGTTACAGTTAAAAATGAAAAAAGGGCTGTAACAGATTTAAATGGAAATCTTTTATTTAAGGATAGAATTGTGAATTTAATTAAAATTTCAAGAGAGGAAGACAATATTGAATCATTGCTTTATACTAAAGTTAGTGAATATGTTTCTAATTATCATTATATTGCTTCAAATAATCCAATTATAATGTTCATATTAATCACCTATCAAAAAATGGTTTCTTCAAGTTCAAGAGCTATTTATGATTCATTAGAAAAACGTTACAATTTATTAGAGAATAATGCTAAAACAATTGAAGATTTGAGTAAAATAGAAATGGATGATATTGATTTTCAAGAAGCGGATTTTAATGTTGAAAATGTTTATGGGAATATTTTAAAATATACTGGTGAAGAAACTTTAGAAAGTATTGATTTTGAGAGATTAAAACCTCAGGTTATAAAAGAAATGAATATTTTAGAGGAATGCATTAAATTAGCTAAATCAGCTTCCACTGGAAGGCAGGATGTTAAAATTAAAAAATTATTTGAAATTATTGATGATGTTACCTCTCATGAAGGTTTAGATACAAAATTCATTATTTTTACAGAATTTATTAAAACTCAAGAATATATTGGGGACATTTTAGAAGATTTTGATTATAAAGTAGTTTATTTCAATGGTAGCATGGATTTAAATGATAGAATTACTGCAAAATCAAAATTTAAGGATGATTATCAATTTTTAATATCTACTGATGCTGGTGGAGAAGGTATTAACTTACAATTTGCTCATGTAATGATTAATTATGATTTACCATGGAATCCGATGAAAATTGAACAAAGAATTGGTCGTATTGACAGAATAGGTCAGGAAAAAGATGTTCTTGTTTTTAATTTTGTTATAGAAAATACTATTGAAGAACATGTTCGAAAAATTTTAGATAATAAATTAAACATAATATCTGATGAGTTTGGAGATGATAAAAAGAGAGATGTTTTGAGTTTGCTTAATGAAGAATATAATTTTAATAAAATATTTATTGGAGCTGTCAAAGAAAGAAAAATTAAAGAAGAAAAACTTCAAAACATTGGAAATGAAATGTATTCCCGAGCTAAAAATATCCTTGAAAATCAGCAGCTATTAATACCATTTACAGAAGAAAATCAGGAAAATATTGATGATTACATAATTGATGATGAGAAGAAATTAATTGAAAATTTAATTACATCTTATTTAAAATATGAGAATATAGAATTAATGGAATATTCAAAAAATAAGAATATTTATTATATGGATAAACCTATTGATGGAATTAAATATAGAAATATTGTTTTTGATAAAAAAATATCCTTAGAAAATGAAAAATATAGTTATATAAACTTATCTCATCCTTTGGTAAAAACAATTTTAAATGAAATAATTTCAAATGACTCTCTTTCTTTTAACCTTAAAGTAAGTAATTATAATGAAAATATTAAAGGAAGCTTATTTTTATATAATTTAGAAATTACTAACAATGAAGGATTCATAAGAAAAAAATTAATCCCAGTTTTTATTGATGAAGAGAATAACTATAATGAGAAAGTAAGTGAATGGTTTGAAAATAATGTTAATTTTGAAATTAAAATGGATTTTAAAGAGGATACTAAATGGAGTTTTGAGAGTATTAAGCTTAAAGCTGATGAAATTAAGGATCAAAAAATTAAAGAACATTTAACAAATATTAAATATGAATTTTATGAAAAAATTGAAGAGGAAAAAAAGAAATTTGATAAGTACTTTGAGAATAAGGAAAAAGAGATTAATAAAAGAGGTATTGAAAATATAAAAGAGAGTATGATTAACAAATTGATTGAACAAAAGGAAAAAAATGAGTTAGATATGAAGAAAAAAATGAATTTAGTACCTAAAATAAAATTATTTGCTATTGCTGAAATTACTTTAGAATAAGATGAATATAGTCATTATGGGAAGATTTCTAAATTTTGAATGATAATTTTTTTATTAAATTATTTAATTTTCAATATTTAGGAATAAAAGTCTGTAATTTCAAATTTTGATTAATATAAATAATTTTAAATTAATATTTATAAAATCGGCACTGTAAAAAGAGGATGGGTTTTCACAAATGAAAAATTAAGAAATGAAGCTAAAAGTTTAATTACATGTATATGGTCTAACTGTTTTCTGCCTAAAAACCAAATTATAGATCTTAAATTTCCATCCCCGTTTTACAGTGCCATAAAATCTATGATTTTTTAAGTCAAAAAATGAGAGTGTAAAGAAGTTGACTCCTGAAATTTTTTGGGAATATTAAATTCATCATATAATACTTTATTTTAGCTTTTAACTTATTATGTAGTATACAATCAAAAATTAATATTAATAAAA
>JAITOM010000420.1 GCA_031289975.1 Methanobrevibacter sp.
AACTTTGACATATTTGCAGAAAGTACCAGTAAGAAAGGAACAACACAAGTCGATGATGAATTTTTAAAAGAGATAAATAAATGGAGAGAGATTTTAGCCAAAAAAATAGCTATTAGGAATAAATATATTACTTTATCTCAACTAAACTTCGCAGTTCAACAAACAATAGATAGAATTTTATTTTTAAGAATATCTGAAGATAAAGGAATAGAACCCTACGAACAGCTGAAAAACTTGCTAAAACATGAAAACATATATGAACAATTTGGAAAACTATGTAAAAAAAGTGATAATAAATACAATGCAGGAATATTTCATTTTAAAGATGAAAAAGACATTAATCTTGAACCAGATAAATTTACATTAGATTTAACTATTGATAACGGAGTGTTTAAAGAAATTTTTCAAGACATATATTATCCTAAAAGCCCATACGAATTTTCAGTTATTTCCCCAGAAATACTTGGAAATGTTTATGAACAATTCCTTGGTAAAATAATCAGATTCACACCATCAAAACAAGTAAAAATAGAAGAAAAACCAGAAATTAAAAAAGCTGGTGGAGTTTTTTACACACCCCAATACATTGTAGATTTCATTGTTGAAAACACAGTAGGAAAACTATGTAAAGAAAAAACACCAAAACAAGTAAAAGAATTAAAAATTTTAGATCCATCATGCGGCTCTGGTTCATTCTTACTTGGAGTATACAGATATTTACTACAATGGCACATTGATTATTACTCTAACTTAAAACAAACCCCTAAAGATGCAGTTTACACAGGAAAAAATGGAGAATTACATTTAACAATACAAAAAAAGAAAGAAATACTAATTAACAATATTTATGGTGTTGATATTGATTCTCAAGCAGTGGAAGTAACAAAACTCTCTCTACTACTAAAAGTCCTCGAAGATGAAAACAAAGATGCCCTACAAGCTCAAAAAAAGCTATTCAATGAAAGAATCCTACCATTTTTAGGAGACAACATAAAATGTGGAAATTCTTTAATAGCTACAGATATTATAACAAAACAAAAAGGAACCAAATTCGAAGTCACCCCAAATGAAATCCCAAAAATCAATCCATTTAATTGGGAAGATGAATTTAAAGATGTAATGACTAATGGAGGTTTTGACTGTGTGGTTGGAAACCCACCTTACTTTAATCTTGATACTTTTGGTAAAAAGTCTAAAGATGTTGAATATCTAAAAAACAATTATGAAGTATATATGGATAAAACTGATATTTTATTTTACTTTATTGAAAAATCAACGAAATTATCAAAAAATTTAGTTGGTTTTATTATTTCAAATGCTTTTTTATTTGCGGATAAAGGTAAAAACTTGAGAAATATTATTATTGAGAAAAATCCTATATCTAAAATTGTAAACTTTGAAAAATTCAGAGTTTTTGATAAAGCCAACATCACCACTTCAATAGCTATTTTTGATAAAACTAAGACGACAAAGGACAACAATAGTAAGGATAATTCTACAAAATTTTTGAGTTTAAAAGATACTAATTATGAAAAACAAGAATTATTAACCTTATTAAATAATGAAAATAATTACTCTAAAACATATTTTGACAAAAATGAAGTTTTTTCACTTATTGATAATGAAACTAAAAATTTAAACAATAAAATCGATAGTAACCATCCAAAATTAGGAAATTTACTTTTAATTGGACAAGGAATGCAAACAGCAGCTAATAACATCTTTTTATTTAGAAAATATCCTAATGAATTTCCTAAAGAGTTTATTAAAAGAAGAATTGGTGGTAAGAACATTGATAAATATAATATAAATAATAAAACGGATTATATCCTTTATTTTGAATTTATAGATGATTTTAAAAAACTTCCAGAATCTATTCAAAACTATCTTAACGAAAATAGAAAAACCCTGAAAAATAGAGCAGATAAAAAGAGAAGAGCAACAGCTCCATGGTGGAATTATACCTTTGCTTTACATAAAGAATATTATGATTTACCTAAAATATTTTGTAGTTATCGTTCTAAAGAGAATATTTTTGCTTTGGATGATGATTTTACATATTTAGGGCTTACAAATACTACTGTCATTTTTGGAACAAATGAAAAATATTCATTAAAATATATATTAACTTTACTAAATTCCAAACTTCTTACATTTAGATATAAGTCAATTGGGAAACAAACAGGTTCAGGAGTGTATGAATACTTCGCAAATGGAATAAGTAAACTTCCAATTTCAGAAATATCTTCAGAAGAACAGGAAAGTTTTATTGAACTTTGTGATGAAATGATTAAATTGAAAAAAGATTTAGCTATTTCAAAAACTCCGCATGAGAAAAAATTAATCAACATTCAAATTGAAGCTATTGATATGGAAATAGATCAAAAAATTTATAAATTGTATGGATTAAATAATAAAGAAATAGCTACTATTGAAAATTTTGATAAATAAGAATTAAGATAAATTAATCTGTTTTCGTGAAAATTATATTTTACAAAAATGGGGGCTGAAAAATCAAATTGATATTGCATATGAGCATCAAAATTATCACATGATATTTGGATATCATAACAAAAATATTTATAGAATAATTTATAAAAATATATTGTACAATTATTTGAGATGATAAAATGACAATAACAATAGATAGAATAGAAGTAAATTTACTGAAAAAGATTGAAAAAAAGGCTAAAAATGAAAATACTACAGAAGAGAAAATTTTAAGTGAATTTATAAAAGAAGGATTGGAAAAATGTGCAAATGAAACAATAAAAGAAAAAATAAAAAGAAGAGATAATGGAAAAATAAAAATAATGAAAAAACCAGAATTTCCAAAAGATGTTAAAAAATTAAGTATAGATGAAATGATAGGAAGATACACTCCAAAAAAATCATTTGACCCTGTGAAAGTAAGAAGAGAAATACATGACATGGAGTATTAAATAATGATTTTCCTTGATGTGAATTTTTTAATAAGCTTATTCTATAATGGGCATGAAAAACAAAAAAGAGCTATTGAAATATGGAACAATATCAAAGATAAAGAATTAGTAATATCAAATTTAGTAATAACAGAAGTCATAACAGTTTTAAACATGAAATTAAAACAGGATAAAAATGAATTAAAAGAAGTATATTTTAACTTAATTGAAAATTTCACTATTCTTGAGGATATAAACTTATATGATGAAGCTATGGAAAAAGTTATTAATTATACTGATAGAATACCATTTTTTGATTGTGTTTACATTGCAATGATGGAAAAATTAAGAATAAAAGAAATAATATCATTTGACAAACATTTTGATAATAAAAAAGGAATAACCAGAATACATTAAACATGAAGAAAACTTGATAATAATTAAAAGAATTTCAATTTAATTAAAAGAAACATAATCATTTATCAATTAATGAGAATTGTATTTTATGGTACTGTAAAAAGAGGATGAAATTCGAAAACTGGAATTTGGGTTTTTAGCAGAAAAAATTAGACCATACACATCTCATTAAGCTTTTATCATATGTTTTTAATTTTTCAATTGTGAAAATTCACC
>JAITOM010000424.1 GCA_031289975.1 Methanobrevibacter sp.
CCAATCACTTGTTTAAGAGTTTCTGGGGAGAA
This sequence comes from Methanobrevibacter sp., assembly GCA_031289975.1. GTDB lineage: Archaea > Methanobacteriota > Methanobacteria > Methanobacteriales > Methanobacteriaceae > Methanovirga. Next base: position 33 of record JAITOM010000424.1, read on the forward strand.
AATCCCACACAACTGGGATTAAAATATTTAACAATATTTCACTGAATTAATGAAGAAGAATAGAGACCCTATCCTGTCGCACCAAAATGTTTATATATTATAAAACAAAATATAAAAAATGCAAATTATAAAATAAATCTAAAAATCAATTAATGATTTAAAACAATATAATATTGGTGATTTTATGTTTATAGCAACTTTAGAGGGAATATTCAGATTTAAGGATTTACCTTCTGAATATGGACCGTATGTACAATTTAAAGCAACTATCGAAAAAAGAGAAGTTAAAGACACAGATGAAATAGCTATTTTAAATATAACTGGAACAGATAGTCATCATGTTCTATTTTTAGATTCCTATAAAAATGGGGATGAAATTAAAGAAGAGTTAAAAGAAGCTGATGCTAAAATTAACCATACAACATTAAAAATCTTGGAAGGGCATTTATGAATTTGCCTATTGAGCAAACATGGTTAATATTAGTTGATTTGCTCACTATGCTTAAAAAGAAGGGAATAATTATCCCTTCAACATTAAATAGAGATTTAGGGCTTGTCAAGTCATCAGTAAGCTTTTATCTGAGAGATCCAACCCATCCAGACATGATTAAAGAATATGATCGTGCTAACATTATGATTACTGAAATTCAAGATAATCTTTTAGAAATAGCTTCAAGATTTGGAGATAATTTTTATAATCAATGGATTGATAAGCTAAAGAGAGCTAACTTAGGTGAAGAAGTTTATGCAAAGCCAGATCATGGATCAAAATTTCAAACCAATACCCCACCTGGATTTTCAATAGCTAAAATACATCTTCAAAACCCAATAGCTGAAGATAGAGTTCAGGAAATAGCTGAATATGAAAACTTAATCTTAGAATTTGAAAATGATACAGTAATAGCTATTTATGGTGATGAGGCTAATGTCAAATCAGGTTTAAAAGAATTAGCAACATTCTTTAATGAATAATCATTTATTTCATTTTACTTCTTTCCTTTTATTTGATGGCAGTGTATAATGCTTTGTAAAATTATTTTCTTTTAGAAATTCCAGATCTTAAATTCCCATCCTCTCTTTACAATACCAAAAAATTATTAATGTGAATCCTCTGTTGTAGTTTTAAAACCTACTTTTTCTAATTCTTTTTCCCAAAGTTCAGGATTATTATCAATATATGTTTTTAAAAGATTTTCAGCTTCTTTTTGATTTAAAATAATTACTTCTACATTGTTATCTTTTAGTAATTGTTCTGCACCTAACAAAGTTTTATTTTCTCCAATTACAACTCGTGGAATGTTATATAAAATTACAGCTCCTGAACACATTGGACAAGGTGAAAGTGTAGTGTAAAGTGTAGTATTTTTGTAATCTTTTCCTGATAATCTTCCTGCATTTTCAATTGCATCCAATTCTCCATGCAAAATAACTGAATTATTTTGAATTAAACGATTATGACCTCTACCAACGATTTCACCATTTTCAACTAAAATCGCACCAATAGGAATTCCATCATCATCTAAAGATTTTTTAGCTTCTTTAATAGCTTCTTTCATGAAATAAATATCATCCATTTAACATTCCTCAAATTTTATTGTATTCCCTAAATTTAAATAATTAAATTTTAGTTGCATTTTTCATTTCAGTTACATATTCTTCAATATGTTGTTTTGAATTAAATCCATGTTTTTCAATGATTTTAACAATAGCACTACCAACAATGACACCATCACATATTTTAGCTATTTCTTTGGACTGTTCAGGAGTATTAATTCCAAAACCTACAGCAACAGGAACATCAGTGATTTTTTTAATTTCATTGATAATTTCTTTTAAATCCGTTTTTATCTTGCTTCTAACACCAGTAACACCCATGGATGAAACAAGATATATAAATCCTGTAGCATCCTTAGCAATCATTCTGATCCTATTTTTTGAAGTCGGAGCTATTAAAGATATTAAATTCACATCATATCTTTTCACAAAGTTTGAAATCTCATCTTTTTCTTCATAAGGTAAATCAGGAATTATAATTCCATTAATTCCAACATCATGACATTTTTTAAAGAATTTTTCATACCCATAATAAAAAACAGGATTTAAATAAGTAAGGAAAACTAAAGGAATTTTTGACTTTTTTCTAATATCATCAACCAAATCAAAAATTTCATCGGTATGAATTCCGTTAGATAAAGCTCTAATATTAGCATCTTGAATAACTGGACCCTCAGCTATTGGATCTGAAAATGGAATACCAATTTCAACAATATCGGCTCCTGCTTTTTCCATGCTTAAAACATATTCAATAGTTTTTTCTTTTGAAGGGTCTCCTGCTGTTAAAAAACCTATAAATGCTTTTCCATTCTTAAAAGCTTCTGTAATTTCACTCAATTTAAATTTCTCTCCTTTTAATCATGATTTTAATTTTTTTCTCATATATAAATTTTCAATAATAAGATATTTAAAATAATAAGATATTTAAAATAATAAGATATTTAAAAATAAATGATTAATTACAAACATTTTTTACATCTAATATAATATAATAAATTAGTTATGCAAAACACTATATATTTAAATCCACAGTTATAGAACCAAACATGCAATATTTATAGAAACCCAAGTTTTTGATTTTAAATTTCATATTCTTTTTACAGTTCCAGAAAAATTAGAACCAATGGTTTTTGCAAAATGTTTAAGTCATACTATAATTATATCAACATGATTTAGCTATTTTATAATCTTTAATTGATTCGACATCTTTATCTCCTCTTCCAGAAAGACAGACTACAATTATATCATCCTTTGCCATTTTTTTTGCCATTTTCATGACTTGGGATATTGCATGGGCACTTTCAATTGCACAAATAATACCTTCTTGCTTAGCTAAGTATTCAAAAGCCTTAACTGCTTCATCATCAGTGATTGAAATATATTCTACTCTTTTTATATCATTTAAATAAGCATGTTCAGGTCCGATTCCAGGATAATCTAAACCAGCAGAAATTGAGTAAACTGGTGCAATTTGCCCATAATCACCTTGACAAAAGTAAGATTTCATTCCATGAAATATTCCAACTTTTCCTTTTGTAATGGAAGCTGCATGATATTTACTATCAATTCCAGCTCCTCCAGCCTCACATCCAAATAGCTTAACATCCTTTTCATTTATAAAATTATAAAAAGAACCAATGGCATTGCTTCCACCACCAACACAAGCAACAATAGCTGAAGGAAGTTTCAATTCAAGTTCAAAAAGTTGTTCTTTTATTTCTTGACTAATAACACTTTGAAAATCACGAACAATCATTGGAAAAGGATGGGGACCCATTACAGAACCTAAAACATAATGTGTGTCGTGAATTCTGTTTGACCATTCTCTCATAGTTTCATTAACAGCATCCTTTAAAGTCTTTGTTCCACTACTAACAGGATTTACTTTAGCTTGTAATAGTTCCATACGATAAACATTAAGAGCCTGGCGTTTAATGTCTTCTTCGCCCATAAAGATCTCACATTCCATATTTAAAAGAGTTGCTGCGGTGGCTGTAGCTACTCCATGTTGACCAGCACCTGTCTCAGCAATTACTCGTGTTTTACCCATTTTTTTAGCTAAGAGTACTTGACCAAGAACATTGTTAATTTTGTGTGATCCTGTATGATTAAGATCCTCTCGTTTTAAATATATCTTAGCTCCTCCTAAATCTTTAGTCATATTTTCAGCAAAGTACAGTAATGATGGACGTCCAGCATATTCATTTAATAAAGTTTGAAGTTCTTTTCTAAACTCAGGATCATTTTTATAAAAATTATATTCCTTTTCAAGATTTAAAAGTTCATTCATTAGTACCTCAGGAATATATTGTCCACCATAGATTCCATACCTACCATTACCCATATTTTTATTCATAGTTAACCTCATTTAAGCATTTCATAATTTCAGATATTTTTTTAGAACTTTTAAATCCATTTTCTTCCAGTGATGAACTTAAATCTACAGCAAATGGATGGAGTTCACCTGCTTTTTTAATATTTTTACTATTAACTCCCCCAGCTAAGAAAAATGGCTTTTTAATATCACCTATCAATTCCCAATTAAAAGTTTCACCACTTCCCTTTCCATTATCCAACAAAAGATAGTCAGCAGCAGAATCTTCCCATTTTTTAATATTAATTTCATTATCATATATAATATTTTGTTTTATATCATTATCTTTAATTTCAATTGCTTTAATAATTTTAATATCATTATTAAATTTCTTTAACTTAGCTACAAATTCCTCATCTTCATCACCATGTAACTGTACCATGTCAATAACATTATATTCAATAAGTTTTATTACATCATCAATATCTGAATTTAGAAAAACTCCAACAGTCAAAATATCTTCATCAAGTTTATTTTTAAGTATTTTAGCTTGCTTGAAGTCAACTTGTCTTTTACTTTCTGTGAAAACAAATCCAACATAATCTGGTTTGTATTTATTAACAATTTCAATGTCTTCAAGTCTTCTTAATCCACAAATTTTAATTTTAATTTTATCTTTCATAATATCCCATATATTTTCATAATATTTCTCATATATGTGTGAGAGAGAGGTGATAGTGTGATTATAATATTAAATTAATTAAGTAATAGTGTTATTAAATTAATGATTTTAGATTATCAATAGCTAACTTTTTATCATCACTTTTCATGAGTGATTCTCCAATTAATACTCCATTAATATTATTATCATTAAGAAGTTTTATATCCTCACAATTTTTTATCCCACTTTCAGAAATAATTATAATATCATCCCTAATTTTTTGGATATGCTTTACTAAATTTAAGCTATTTTCAATGTTTACAGTAAAATCTTTAAGATTTCTGTTATTAATTCCAATAATCCGTGCTCCAGCATTAATAGCTATTTTAATCTCATTAAGATTATGGGTTTCAACAAGTGGATGAATATCTAATTTATAAGAAAGTTCAATAAACTTTTTTAACTCATCATTATCTAAAATTGAAGTTATTAAAAGTATAGAAGAAGCACCTAATAATTTAGCTTCATAAATCATATAACTATCAATAACAAAATCTTTTCTAAGAACAGGAAGGCTTACATTATTTGTAACATCCAAAAGATAATTATCATCACCTTGAAAAAATTGTGGTTCTGTTAAAACTGAAATAGCTGATGCTCCAGCATTTTCATATTCTTTAGCTATTTTTATAGGATTGAAATCATTGCATATTAAACCTTTTGAAGGAGAAGCTCTTTTAATCTCACAAATAAAAGATAAATCTTTAGTTTTTAAAGATTTTTCAAAAGAATTATCTCCATTATAATCCATTTTATTATCCACTTTATTTTTTAAATCTTCAAAAGAAAGATGAATCTTTTTATTCTTAACTCTCTCCTCACAAGATTTTACAATCCTATCTAAAATCATGGAAATCAACAAACATTAAAGTTTTTATTAAACACTATTCTCTAAAACTTCTATTCTCAAAATTATCTCAATTTTTAATATAGTGGGTTTGATAAAGTTCTTAATATAGGGGTTTGATAAAGTTCTTAATAAATAAACTTTTTTAAAAATAAATATTACTAAAAAATATTAATTTAAAATCATTTATATTAATTAAAATACATTTAAATTATTTAAAATTTAAAATTATGGATTTTTATAAAGTAATATTAAAAATTAAATAATTTAATAAAAAAATCTTTCATCCAAAATTTAAGAACTTTCCCAAAAGGGCTATAAATAACTTTTTTAAAAATAAATATTATTAAAAAATATTAATTTAAAATTAGTTATATTAATTAAATATATTACATATTATTTAAACTTTAAAATCATAAATTTTTATTAAATGATATTTAAAATTAAACAATTTAATAAAAAAAATTGTCATTTTAAAGTTTAAAAACTTTTCTATAATGATTATATTAAGATATTGATTAAATATTGTTAGAACAAGGATTAAATATTGTTAGAACAAGTAATAAAACTCTCTAATTTTTCTTTTGCATTACAATCATCAATAAGTTTTTCAGCAACCGAAATTCCTTTTTTGAAATTAGATGTTTTTCCACCAATGTATAATCCTGCAGCAGAATTTAAAACTACGGCATCTCTTTTAGCTCCTTCTTCACCATTTAAAATATTTAAAGCTATTTTTGCATTAACTTTAGGAGAACCACCAGTAATTTCAGAATTTGGACTAAATTTAAAACCATAATCTTCAGGATTCAGTGTGTACTGTGAAAATTTACCATTTTTTATTTCACAAACACTTGTAGGAGCAGATATTGATATTTCATCTAATTTATCATGACCATAGACAACCATAGCATTTTTAACACCTAAATTATGAATAACCATAGAAATAGGGAGAACAAGAGACTCATCATAAACACCAATTACCTCTCTATTAGCACCTGCAGGATTTGATAGAGGACCCAAAATATTAAATATTGTGGGAATTCCTAACTCTTTTCTAATAGGAGCCACATATTTCATGGCTATATGATAATTTTGAGCATATAAAAAACAGATCCCAATTTTTTCAAGCATTTCCTTGCTTTTTTCAGGAGATAATTCAATATTGACACCTAAAGATTCTAAAACATCAGCAGAACCACATTTACTTGAAGCAGCCCTGTTTCCATGTTTAGCTACTGGAACACCACCAGATGAAATTACAATTGCAGAAACAGTTGAAATATTAAATGAATTTGATCCATCCCCCCCAGTACCTACAATTTCCAAGACATCCATATCAGTTAATAGTCTTATACAATGACTTCTTAAAGATACTGCAGAAGCTGTTATTTCATTTATAGTTTCTCCTTTCATGGATAAAGCAGTTAAATAAGAACTCATTTGAACATGACTTGCCTTACCTGTCATTATTTCATCCATAGATTCTTTAGCCACTTCATAAGAAATATCTTGATTCTTTACTAACTTTAAAATAGCTTCCTTTATCATATTATCTTTCCTATTACTAAATAAATCAAATTAATAATCTTAAATTAAATTTCATATGCTGTTGTTTTTAAATAATAACTATTTTTAAAAAATTTATTTTTATTAATTTTAAATAATTTTAAATAATTTTAAATAATTTTAAATAATATTTAATTAAAAAATTTCTAATAAAAATTTTTATCATAATTAAATATAATATAGTTGATTCAATAAAATTTCTAATAAATAAATTTTTTAAAAATAAAAAATAAATATTATTAAAAGATATTAATTTAAAATTAATTATATTAATTAAAATATATTTATTTTATTTAAAATTTAAAATTATAGATTCTTATAAAATGATATTTAAAATTAAATACTTT
>JAITOM010000173.1 GCA_031289975.1 Methanobrevibacter sp.
TTTTTATTTATTTATTTTTAAAAATAATAATTATAATTTTTTTAATTAAAAATTTGACATTTATGATGTAATTTAAAAAATTTCATTACTTACAAACATTATTTCATACACTATATATACTACATTTTAAATTAAAATAGTTTAACTAAAAAAATTTAGAAAATTATAATAGAAATTAAAGAAAATTAAAGATTTTCTAATTAAAATAAAAAATTTTAATAGAGAAAACCTAAAATAATAGGTGAGACAAAACTCCACAAGAATTGACGCATAATAACTGATCTCTAATTTTAACAATGTTGTTAACTTAAGACTTTTTGATTAAAATTTCTACTAAAATCTTGTTTATATAAACTCTATTTTTAATTTCAATCCAAGTTTAAAAAAATAATTTTCTTAAGTTGACAGCATTGCTAATTTTAAGTAAACATTTATCTCTGATATAAATAATATTAAATATTAATAGCTGTTAGCGGTGATTTATCTTCCTGCTTTATTCTTTAAAAATACCAACTGTTACAGGAAGTTGTTCTCATCCAACAGGAAATGGATTAGGTGGAGTATTAGTTGGACCATCCATAACAGCTGTTCTTACATCCATAGTTTTAATTTTTCAAGCCTTACTTCTTGTTCATGGTGTATTAACTACTTTAGGGATCCAATATATTTTCTATGGGCATTGTAGGATCTGGTGTTGCATGGTTAATTTATATAAATTTATTAGTTTACATTTTAATTTAAAATGTAATATATATTTTAACATTGAAGGTTTAATAAAAATAAAATAATAAATAATGATTTACAAAACCTTCTTGGTCTTGATAGAAAATAATATTTTCTTTCTATTTCCATTATTTTCTCTATCAAATCTGTTTTATCAACATAAATTTTATCCTTATTTATCATATCTTCAAAATCAGCTAATCCTAAAGATAATTTTTTTTTAATATTCATTTTTTCCTCCCCCTTGGCACTGTAAAAAGAGAATGGATCTTTACAATTGAAAAATTAAGAAAATCAAAGACAAACTTTTAAAACATTGAATCAAAGATTTAATTAAATTTCTTTCAGAAATAAACGGGAAATCAAAGATTTCCCTAAGTTGTCTTCGACAACAAAAGTTTAAGAAAATCAAAGATTTTCTAACTTAACAAGTTAAGTTTGTCAAAAGTTCACAACTTTATCTTTTTAGTCAATTTTTTTCTAAAAAATTGAATCAAGATTTGTTATCGAAGATAACTTAAATATCGGAGATTTTTCATTTCTAATTTTAAAAAATAGAAAATTTTTTAAAATTAATAAAATATGGTAAAAATTCAATGAGATGCATATGATCTAAATCTTTTTTGGGTGAAAACCAGATATCAGATCTTTGAAAACTATGCTCTTTTTACATGATCCTCTTTTTAAAACTTTTGGCTCCGTATCATTAGTGAAAATATATTATTAATATGCAATAAAAAAAACAATTGAAAATAAGATTAATAACGATTAAGTAACTTATTAATTAAATTATGACCTTTATCTGTACCTAAGCAACCTTTAACAACAGAAAATTCATCATAAACCTTAACTTCATCACCTATATCCGTAGTTGAATAAATAGCTAAAGGAACTGGATCTCTTGAATGGGTTCTAATAGCTATTGGTGTATAATGGTCTGGAAGAATAGCTATTTTATAATCCCCATAACTATTAATGTTATCTAAAATCTGACCCACAATATCTTTATCAATTCTTTCAATAGCTTTAATTTTCTCTTCAATATTTCCATCATGCCCTGCTTCATCAGGAGCTTCAATATGAACAAATTGAATATCTTGTTTTTTTAAGTTATCAACAGCATATTTTCCCTTCCCTTTATAATTCGTATCATAAAAAGCAGTTGCACCTGGAACATTTACAATATCTAAACCAGCACAAAGAGCAATTCCTTTTAATAAATCAACACCAGTGATAACAGAACCTTTTAAACCATGCATATCTTTAAATAATGGAAGTTTTGGTTTTAATCCTTGACCCCAAAGCCAGATCATATTAGCAGGGTTTTTTCCTTCTTCAAGGCGTTTTTCATTTATTGGATGATTTTCTAAAACTTCCTTAGATTGTAAAATTAAATCTTTAATAATTTTAGCCTCACCATCCAAAGTTAAATAGCTATTAATCTCATCTCCAATAATATCATGAGGAGGAATAATACTAATATTAGTAAGGGAAAGGTTTTTAATTACAAATAAGTGTTTATAATCCATTCCAAAATAAAAAATTGGATGATCTGATAAAAATTTTCCAAATAGATTATTTTCATCAAATAATGATTTATTTAAATGATTAATAAGAATATTTGCTTCTTTAGAACTAATATGATCAGCATTAGAACTTATTAACTTTCCATCTTTTTCTGTTACTAAATTACATCTAAACACTAGATCATCATCTGAAAGTTTAAGACCAATACTAACAGCTTCAAGAGAACCTCTACCAGAATAATATTTTAAGGGATCATAACCAAAAATTGCCATATTAGCAACATCAGAGCCAGGATTTAAAGTTTTAGGAACATTTTCTAATAATCCTGCTTTTCCTTTTAAAGTCAAATGATCAATATTTGGTTTATCTGCTACTTGAAGAGGAGTTTTCCCATTTAATTCATCCAATGACCAATCAGCCATTCCATCTCCAATTATTACTATATATTTCATTTTTTTTCTAATTCCTATAAATTTAAAACTAAATTATGGTTTAAGATGAAAAGTTTGATAAAAATAAATTATTAATCTTTTTTGTTTAATACTTGATGATTTCCAAAAACCTTTTTTTGTTTTTTATTAGTATTAAATTTTTCTATATTTCACACTTTTTAAACAATTATTATTACATAATCATCGCTTTTTTTAAGGTTCTTACTCATTTTTATTAGTTAACCTCATCACTTTTCCATATTATTTAACTTATACTCACTATATTAACCATATATTTTTATTAAGGCATTAGTTGCATATTTTATTGGTTAATATTTTTTCATTGTTTATGTCTTATTACATGTATATGTAATTACTAATATTAGCTATGTCTCTATTTCATTTTTTAATTTGAAAAGGTTTATATATGTTAATTTAGATATCATTTAGTTATGATAAGAAAATTAGAATTTTTGGACAAATGTAGGGCAGAAATTAATCATGAGCTTAATAGTTTTGTTAAGCATCATCCTTATGATTTGTCTAAAAAACTTATAAAATCTTTTATTAGTGAAATATTCATCTATTTAAGGTCTAATGATGTTTATGTTAATGTTCATGACCCCAATTTTATTGTTTTAATCTGGGATGATTTAGAAGAAATGATAATTAATTTTTTAAAGCATGATCATGATGCTGAGTTTTTAAGGAATTTTAAATCATCAATAAGACATCAACCTAGTAAAGAAAGAGATGGATTGATGGTTTATGATTTTTATTTTGCATTTGAACAATTTAGAAATATCTTGGATTTAGTTCATAATCCTTCATCATTAGGTGGTCGACCACC
>JAITOM010000232.1 GCA_031289975.1 Methanobrevibacter sp.
TTATTTTGGTCATGATCTTCCATGAAATATGTGAACTTAATCATGATTTTTATTAAAATATTTAAAGATAAAAGTCACATAATAGTAACTTATCAGTTGAATTTTTCACAGCCTCAAAAAAACCAGTAATTCAATGAAGTAATTTATCTTTTATGATGTCATCCACAAAAAAAAAATGGAAAATCGTATTTAAGATAAAATCAAAAGTAATATATCCTGAAACTTTATTTTTTTTATGGTTTCACCATGAAAAAATTGAGGTTTAATCCATTCTAATCGAATTATTAGTTATTTTAGTCTTTTATTTTTGAAAATCAGATTTTTTTTTAAGGTTATTTTCATGAAATAATAGTTTTAACTATTAATTCAATTATGGAACATCCTCTTAAAATTATTTTAAAAAATTTAATTATGAAAACCCTAATATTCCTATTTATTCATGTAAGAATTAGTAAAAGGATTTCAATTGCTCTAATTATCATGAATAATGAACTCTTTTTTTTAACAATCACAGTGTGGACTTTCTCTTAATTATCAAAAAAAGCAGTAATTCAATGAAATAATTTATCTTTTATGATGTCATCCACAAAAAAAAATGGAAAATCGTATTTAAGATAACATCAAAAGTAATATATCCTGAAACTTTATTTTTTTTATGGTTTCACCATGAAAAAAATTGAGGTTTAATCCATTTTAATTGAATTATTAGTTATTTTAGTCTTTTATTTTTGAAAATCAGATTTTTTTTAAGGTTATTTTCATGAAATAATGGTTTTAACTATTAATTCAATTATGGAACATCCTCTTAAATATTTTATCTATAATATTTTATTTTAAAAATTTTGATTATAGTATTATCTCCAAACTTTTGTAACATTTATTTAAAAATTTTTATCAAATATTATTCTTTCAATTATTCAAATTTTAATTTAAAGAGATATTGAACTTTTTTAAAAATTTAATATACTATGTTAATAAAGTTAAGCGAAATACTATAATTAGTATTTTCTAATTTTTTAATCAAAATTCAATCTTGACACTCTCATTTAATTAATAAATATTAAATAAAGAATTTTCAGCCAAATTTTCATGTTTTAGATCATCTTTTCTTAATAAACAATATTGGTGAACTTCACTTAATTTTTTAACTAAAATATCAGCCATTGACCGAGAAAAATTTTCTTTTATAACTATTCTTAAAACAGCAATATTTTCAGCATCAGATGGTAATGTATATGCTGGAACAATCCAACCATTCTCTCTAAGCATTTTTGAAATTTCAAATACAGAAATACAATCTAAAAACTCATTTTTTAATTTAACAGCAATTATGGGTAAAACTATTTCTTCATTTAAAAAATCAAATGTACCAATATCATTTATTTTATCTAAAAGATAGTGAGATGTTTCCATGAGATTTTCCATTATATGAGTGTAACCTTTTATTCCTAATCTTAATAAATTATAGTATTGAGCTAAAACCATACTACTTCCTTTAGAAAAGTTTAAACTAAAAGTAGGCATCACTCCTCCGAGATAATTTACATTAAAAACCAAATCATCACTTATGTATTTAGCATCCTTAAATATGACCCATCCAACTCCAGGATAAACAAGCCCATATTTATGTCCTGAAACATTAATTGAACGAACATGAGATAATCTAAAATCCCATTCGAAATCAGGATTTATAAAAGGCATTACAAAACCTCCACTTGCAGCATCAACATGTATAGGAATATCCCAACCTTCAGATATTTTTATTTTTTCTAAAACCTCATTAATTTCACTTATTTCATCAATTTGTCCTGTAAATGTTGTTCCAAGTACAACCCCAATAGCCATTGTATTTTCATCAACATGTTCTTTTACCTTATCTGCAGTTAAAATATAACAATTTTCTTCCATAGGAACCATTCTAAGTTCAACATCAAAGTATTTTGCAAATTTCTTCCAAACAACATGAACATCAGCTCCCATAACAATGTTTGGAAGAGCATCAGATCTTTTATCCTTCCTATTTTCTCTCCAGTACCATTTATGTGCAAGAAGAGCTAACATTATTGCTTCAGATGAACCTATAGTACTTGCTCCAGCAAAATTAAAACTTTCTGGAGCATTAAATAATTTTGCTAACATGTTAACTATTCTACTATGAATAATACCTGTTTGAGGATATTCATCGTTATCAACAAAATTTTTACAATTATTTTCAGCTATTAATTTCTCTGCTTCATCCTCCATCCAAGTGGTAACAAAACTTGCTAAATTTAGATTTGGATTACCATCAAGATTTAATTCATCATGAATTAATCTATAAGCTACATCAGATGGCATTCCTTCCTCAGGTATTTCAAACTTAGGTATTGGTTGAGAAAAATATCGGGTTCCATAAATATTAGTAGTATAATCTTTATTTTCTTTCTTCAATTTCATATTATGGGATAACATAGCATCAATCCTTTAAATTAGTTTTAATTCTATAAATAAGTATTAATTGAACAAGATTTTTAATTTAATTCAAATAGAATATTAATTTAATTCATTATAACTTTTCAATTAGATATTATCGGTTCTAAATTCTACTTCATCTTTTTCTAAACCAACAATATTTTTAAATTCTTTAAGTTTTTTATCTTTATGTTTAGCTTCAAGGAAGCCATAAACTGATTTATGTCGTGACCCATTAAGAATCATTTCAATAGCTTCCTTAGCTACTAAAACAGAATCAATAGTTCCAATAATTGAAACGGTTTTGCCAAAAACTACGAGTGACACTTCAGCCATTTCAATGATAAGATCTCTTGTTTTCCCATCACGACCAATTATTCTTCCTTTATACCTTGCCAATGCTTTTTTAGATTTACCAAGATAATCAGTTAATTTAATAACTTCTAAGTAAACATCATCTTCATTTAATTTGAAAGCTATTTCAGGAGAAAATCCACGACCAATAGCTTTAATAATATGATTAGTCTTCCACACCCCAAGTGGATCTTCCATTTTTTCTCTTGGGTAGATTGTGACTGTACCTTCATTACTATCAATATCTAAAATTGTTTGAGTTAAATCCTCAATTTTTTTTTTCATTTCACCATTAGGTCCTATTAGAACACCAATTCGTTTTTGTGGAATTTTAAGATAATTAGTAGATACCAAATAAATCACCTTTTAAATCTTATTATAAGTAAAAATAATTTTCAATAATTATATTATTTTCAAATATTATATGGTTTTCTATATAGTGGTTTTGATAAAGTTCTTAATAAGTTCTTAATAAATAATTTTTTTAAAAATAAATATTATTAAAATATATTTATAGTGGTTTTGATAAAGTCCTTAATAAATGAATTTTTTTAAAAATAAATATTATTAAAAAATATTGATTTAAAATCATTTATATCAATTAAAATATATTTAAATTATTTAAAATTTAAAATTATTAATTTTTATAAAGTAATATCAAAAATTAAATAATTTAATAAAAAAATTTTTCATCCAAAATTTAAGAACTTTTCCAAAGTGACTATATTTTTTAATTATCATAGCATGAGATAATTAAATGAGTTAGTTACAATTCTTCATTTTTTTCTTTGGAATCTTCTTCATTTTTTTTAAACTGAGAAAATGCTATTACAATAGCACTCAATCCAACAAAAACTTTTAAACCGACTAAAATATTTAAATAAGGTACAAATCCAGCATTTGTCACATCAGGATAATGAAATAGCTTTACTATGGTCGCTGGAATTAAACTATAAAAGTCTGTACCTATGTTGTATAAGAAAAATCCTGAAGTAAATAATCCAGCAAGACCAAGTAGTATGTAACCTAAAGCACCCACACTTTCAATATTTGATATAAA
>JAITOM010000251.1 GCA_031289975.1 Methanobrevibacter sp.
AAATAATAATTTTTATTTATTTATTTTTAAAAATAATAATTATAATTTTTTTAATTAAAAATTTGACATTTATGATGTAATTTAAAAAATTTCATTATTGAACTTGTTCAATTAGAAAAACGAAGTTTTTCTTTAGTGAAATTTTTTATTTCAATTAGAAAAACGAAGTTTTTCTTTAGTGAAATTTTTTATTTCAATTAGAAAAACGAAGTTTTTCTTTACTTACAAACATTATTTCATACACTATAGAACATTTTATCATTATTATTATTTTTTGATTTTTTCATTGTCAAAAATGCCTTCAATTTCTTGGCTGTTAGTAAATTTTCCAATGATTTTGGAATCAGCATTTTTAACCTTATCTTCTGAATAGCCGTAGTAGGGTAGTAAAGGAAGACCAATAAATATAGGTAACCAAAATGAAATACCTCGTTCAATTATGGTAACTGCTGCAGCAATTTCGTTTGGTACTCCTACAGAAGCAAATAATCCCATCATCATAAGCTCAACAGCACCTAAACCACCAGGAAGTAAGGGTACCATACCAACCAATGTGGAAATAATGAATATTTCTGCAATAACAAATATATTAATATTACTACTTCCAAATGCAAGGAAAATAAGGTACATTCGAAATATTTCAAAAAACCATATTATAAAAGATAAGGGTAAAGCTTTATAGAGAATATCTTTATCTTTAAGCATTATTTTCATGGTGTCTTGAAAGCCGGTAATCGCTTTAACAATTTTTTTCTCTAAGGCTTCATGATCTTTTTTATAAAATTTTTTAATTATTTTTAAAGCAAGTGATATAATTTTTTCTGCAAATTTTTTATTCACTGACGTATAAATTATTACAATAAATAAAAATGTTATTAATATTACAGCTAAAACCATAATTGCAATATATTCCTCATTTGGGGGGGTAAATAAAATTAATGTGCTTATGGTTACAATAGCTAAAATTAGGAATGGAACTGTATCTAAGGTCCTATCAGCAACTGTAGTTGCAAGAGTAGATTCAAATGGAGATTTTGTTTTTGAAGAAAGAATATATGCTTTAACTGGTTCTCCACCACCACTACTGCTTGGAGTAATATTATTAACTGCTAATCCAATTATAATCATGGGTACGAGTTTAATGGATTTAATATTAATATTAGCTATTTTGTTAACTATGTGCCATCTAATAGCAAAAAGAAAAAATGATAGTATTTGAACTATAAGAGCAAATAAAACATATTTAAAATCAGCCATTTCTAATTTTTCTATTAATTCATTAAAACCTACAAAATAAGCCATTGTTCCTATTACTATTATTCCAAATAAGAAGAATAAGGGTGTTTTATATTTCATAACTATCGTTTACATTTTATTAAAGATTAAATATCATATTAATATAATTCTAAATTTAGAATGCATAATAATACTATAAAATTTATTTTATATAAATATTTTATTAGATGTTAATAAAATCAGTTATATACCTATTGTTTTATAAAAAGTATATTTACAGTCATTATTGAAAAGTTCTTAAATTTTAAAATGATGATTTTTTTATTAAATTATCCGATCTTAAATATCATTTTATAAAAGTCTATAATTTTAAATAATATAAAATATATTTTGATTGATATAAATAATTTTAAATTGATGTCTTTTATAGTGTTTTGTGAATTTATCTATTTTTATTTTCAAAAAATTTTTTATAAAATATTTTTTAAAAAAGTTGATATTTATCTTTTAAATTAAAATTAAAACATTATGAACCAATTGTAAATTATAAATATTTAATTGAATTTATATAAATTAAAAATAATTAATTTCACAAAACACTAAAATTTTAAATTGCAAAAAATTTGGTTTCGTACTATATTATAGTATTTCTCCAAACTTTTGCAACATTTATTTAAAAATTTTTATTAAAAATTATCCTTTAAATTATTCAAATTTTAATTTAAAATGATATTAAACTTTTTTAAAAATTCAATGAAAATATATTATGGTAATAAAGTTAAGAGAAATACTATAAATGTAAATAAATTTTTAAATTTTTTCATTGTTTATAAAATAGATATCTTTTTTAATAAAAATGCATATAATATAGACCAAATACTCTAATTATATCAGATATAGAACATAATAACAAATTAAAAAATAAAAATAGCCAAAATTTGTTCTTCAAATATTTAGTTGTAAATACTATAATTATATTTATGGATTT
The DNA here is from genome assembly GCA_031289975.1 of Methanobrevibacter sp. Classification (GTDB taxonomy): domain Archaea; phylum Methanobacteriota; class Methanobacteria; order Methanobacteriales; family Methanobacteriaceae; genus Methanovirga. Next base: position 2,225 of record JAITOM010000251.1, read on the forward strand.
TACGAATTTTTATTTTTTAATTAAAATTGAGATAAATGAACTAAAAATAACCAAAGGTATATAACTGCTTGGTTACAAAAATAACCAAAGGTATATAAATACTTGGTTACAAAAATAACCAAAGAGAAAATAATCAAAAATTTCTTAATAAAAAAGTTCAATATGTGAAAAAATGGAAGATGAAAGAGTAACTGATTATATATTTGATAAAATAATCGAAATTGAAGATTTAAATAGAAATTTAATTGAAAAAAAAATAGTCACTGAACATAGAGAAATATATTTTAGAATAAAAGAACATATAGATGAATTCTTAGAAGGATATAGTGAAAATAGATTCATGACATTAGCGGGTTTAAGAGGGGTTGGTAAAACTACTGTTCTGATTCAGATTTATGATTACTTGAAAAATAAAAGAAACATTCCTGAAGAGCGAATTCTCTATTTTTCAGCAGACGAACTTAAAGATTACTTGGGAAAAAATATATTTGAAGTTATAACTGCTTTTATTGGGAATATACACGAAACAAGTCCTGCGAAATTGGATAAAGAACTATTTATTTTTATTGATGAATCACATTATGATCCCAAATGGTCAAAAGCAGGGAAGATTTTCTATGATAAAACAGAGAAAATATTTTTTATCTTTACAGGATCATCAGCATTAAACATTGAAATGAATGTTGATGCAGTAAGAAGAATAAAACAAGAACCCGTTTTTCCAATGAACTTTCATGAATATCTTTTATTAAAAAATAAAATAAATTCACCAGAAGATTATGATAAAACATTGCAAGAATTAGTTTTAAAAGGGAAAGATATAGAAAAGATGAGAAAAAAAGAAAAACAGATGAGAATGAAATTAACAAAACTGGATAAACCTCTTGAAAAGGAATGGAAAAATTTTTTATTAGTTGGAAGCTTCCCATTTGGACTAAAAATAGAAAACAATGAACTTTATAGAAGAATATTTAAAATGATCGGTAGAATAATAGAAAAAGACATTTTTTCATTAAAATCATTTAACACAGATTCAATATCTACAATTTCACAGATTATTAGCTATATTGGACTTCAAGATCCTGGAGGAACTTCAAATAAAAAACTTGCAAGAGTTTTGTCTAAATCACAAAAATCCATAAGAGAAATTTTAGATGTGCTGGAAAAAACACAGCTAATTTTTAGTGTAAAACCTTATGGGAATGCTGGAAAACAAATAAGAAAACCATGGAAGTATTATTTCATTTCATCCAATATAAATGCATCCTTAAGATATAAATTAGGAAAATACAATAAAAATGACAGACAATTTTTAGGTATTTTAGCTGAAAATCATGTAGCAACTTATTTTTTTAAAATAAAAGAAACTGAAAACCAATATTTAAATATATTTTATGATTCAGGCGATAATGGAGTAGATTTTTTAATAGACACTGGAGAAAATATTATTCCAGTAGAAGTAGGAATAGGAAAAAAAGATAAAAAGCAAATAAAAAAAGCAATAGCTAAATACAAATCAAAATACGGAATAATAGTCTCAAACACAACAAGCCAAATAAAACAAGACGGTGATGTGATTTACATTCCTTTAATTAGTATTCCATGAATGACCTATTAAATGTCAAAAAGGAATTTATCAAATATCTGTTGAAAAAACTAAAGAATAAATAGTTGGAAATGTTATAATTTAGATTTCTAAACATCTTTTATTTTTGATACTTATTTATGTGTATATGTATCAAAAATTTTATATAGTATGAAATAAACACTTATAATTGTATTTTTTAAGATTTTAAAAAAATAATCACATATGAATGTAACTTTTTTAATATTTGTGAAAATAACATTTATAAATGTAACTTTTTAAATAACTTATATTTGATTAAAATGATTAAAAGAGAATTATATTTGAAAAAAATTAGGTCTTTAATAGGTAAAGATGTTATAAAGGTTTTAACAGGGATTAGAAGGTGTGGAAAATCTTCTATGTTAAATTTAATTATTGAAGAATTAATAGAACAGGGAATAAACAAAGATAATATAATTTTAATCAATTTTGAATCTGCAAAATATATGAATATTGACTCTTCAACTAAATTAAACAAATTAATAAAAAATTTAACAAAGGATTTGAAAGGACTCATATATCTATTCTTTGATGAAGTACAAAATGTTAAAAATTGGGAAAAGTCAATAAATAGCTATAGAATAGATTTAGATGCGGAAATATTTATAACTGGTTCTAATGCTAATTTACTATCTGGAGAATTAGCTACCCTTATAGCTGGAAGATATATTGAAATAAAGATTTATCCATTTTCTTTTAAAGAATCATTGAGATTAAATAAAGATGCAGATGATAAAAAATTCTTCACGGAGTATTTAAAATATGGAGGTATGCCTTTAGTACTTCAACTTGATCAAAATGAAAAAATAGATTATTTAAGAGATCTATACAACTCCATTATTCTAAAAGATATTGTACACAGAAATAACATTCGAGAAGTGGATTTATTCGACAAATTAATTAAATTTTTAATGGATAATCTTGGTCGTACGTTCTCTGCAGAAAGCATTTCAAAATTTTTCAAAAATGAAAATAGAATAGTTTCACGAGACACTATCTACAACTATTTAATCCATCTTCAAAATGCCTGTTTAATACATAAAGTACAAAGAGAAGATTTAATTGGAAAAAAAATATTGAGGATTAATGAAAAATATTATTTCACTGATCATGGGTTTAATGAAACAATAGCTGGAAAAAATATTAAAAATATAGGTCAAATACTTGAAAATATTGTTTATATTGAATTTTTAAGAAGAGGATATGAAATATATGTAGGGAAATTAAATAATGCTGAAATAGATTTTATATGTAAAAGTTATGAAAAAACTATTTATGTTCAAGTATCCTATTTACTTGCCAGTGAAAAAACTATTGAAAGAGAATTTGACCCTTTGTTAGAAATCAAAGATAATTATGAAAAGATTCTCATAACCATGGATGAAGTGGATTTTTCACAAAAAGGCATAAAACACTGGAATATAATAGATTTTTTAAAATCCGAAGATTTATGAATCTTATTTTTTAAAAATATTATATAAAATTATTTTATAATTTAAAATAAGAATATTACTAATGGAATTGATGAATTTATAGCTATTTAATATTTTTTGTTCAAACTTTTATTTTAAGTGAATTGAGAAATTTAGGAAAATCTTTATTTTCATGTTTTATAAAGTGTTAAATGTAAAATTGAGGAGTTTGTAATATTAGAATAATTATAAATAAAAGTTTAGAATATAATTAAATTATAATGTTTTGTAAACTTATTTTTATCTATATTCAACTTTTAAATAAATATTTTAGAAATAGTATATAATAAAATATTTCTTTAAATATAAATTAAATTTTATCTTTAAATATAAATTAAATTTTAAATTTTTATTATTTTTTAATATTAATTATTATAATATATTTATTTAAATAAATAATTTGTATAATTATTAAAATTCAATAATTAACAATTTCAATTAAAATAAAATTTTAATTAAAATCCAATTCAACTTTTAACATGAAAAAATTAATTTTACAAAAGAATGTATCTAAAATTTTTATTATATTTATTAAAATCAAATAGGGTTTGTTAGTTCATGAAAACATTAAGTGCTTATATTGAAAATTCTGTTATTGGAGGTTATTTTGATGAGGAATTCAAAGAATCAACAGTTTTACTTTTTGATGAATTTAAGAAAGGAAATTATAAATCAGTGATTTCTGATCATGTGATTTCTGAATTAGATGATGGTGCACCACAATATATTGTTGATAACTTGAATACTTTAATTTATGAAAAAGTTGAAGTTACTGATGAAATGAGAAATTTAGCTGATTTATATGTTGAAAAAGGAATTATCACCCCAAAGTTTTATGGGGATGCTTTACATATTGCTATTGCAACTGTTATTGGTGTTGATGTCTTAATTAGTTGGAATTTTAGGCATATTGTCAATTTAAATAAAATTAAACAATTTAATTTAGTAAATTTAAATGAAAATTATCGTGAATTAGAAATAAGGACTCCAAAGGAGATGATTAATTATGAATAAAGACAAATTTGATTTTTCTACTAAAGAAAAAGACTTTGATGCAATAAAATTTAAAAGAATATTGCAAGAAAATTTATGGAAACGGAGTGGAGCTAAAAATTCAAAAGAATATGTTGAATATATAAATAAATTAGCAAGTAAATCTCATGTAAATAGATATAATAATGTAAAATAAGCTATTTTTTATAAAAAAGAGATAAATTAGAAAATATAATAAAATTGTGATTAAATTGAATGAATCAAAACTAAATGGAGAAAGTTTAGATATTTTAAATGAAAACATATCTAAATTAAAAGAACTATTCCCAGAAATAGTAACCGAAGACAAGATAGACTTTGATAAGTTTAAAACAATATTTTCAGATGAAATTGATGATTCTCCAGAAAGATACAACTTCACATGGGCAGGAAAAAGCAAAGCTATTGCTGAAGCACAAAAACCATCAACAGGAACTTTAAGACCATCTAAAGAAGAAAGTAAAGACTGGGACACAACAAAGAATCTTTACATTGAAGGAGATAATCTTGAAGTATTAAAACTTCTCCAAAAAACATATTATGGAAAAATTAAGATGATTTACATAGATCCACCATATAATACTGGAAAAGA
>JAITOM010000296.1 GCA_031289975.1 Methanobrevibacter sp.
TTCTTAAATTTTGGATGATAATTTTTTTCACTAAATTGTTTAATTTTAAATATTAATTTATAAAAATCTATAATTTTAAATTTTAAATAATATAAACTTATTTTAATTAATATAAATAGGTTTAAATAAATATATTTTAATACATGAGCGAAAATGAAAAGTTTGATAAAAATAAATTATTAATTTTTTTTCATTGTTTATATGACTTATTTATTATAATTATAAATTTATTTTGAAAATATTTAGTGTCAAAATAATAAAGGAGGAGTAATTCTATGTCAAATCAAGAGTGTATTAGAAATTTAGATGAAAATGATTGGGAAAAAGCTTGGACGGATGAACTTGGAGAAAAAAAGAAGTTTACAAAGCATTGGAATAAGGATACTCCAAAAATACATTTTGAAAAAATTGCTGTTTATGATGAATATCATGAAAAATTAATGCATAAATTAAGATTAGATAAAAATGATACTGTTTTAGATTTAGGTTGTGGTGAAGGAGCTGTTACAACTTTAATAGCTGAAAAAGTAGCTAAAATAACTGGATTAGACTCATCAAAAATGATGTTAGATTTATTACAACAAAGAATCGATCATGACAAAATAGGTAACATTGAAACAATTGAGATGAAAATTGAAGATGCTACAATAGATTCAGTTGGTAAATTCGATGTTGTTCTTGCTTCACGTTCGTTTATGGGGATATATGATATTAAAAATGTTATACTAAATATAAATGAAATAGCTAAGAAATATGTGTTTTTAGTAGTTTTTGGAAGAAGAAATTGGAGATTAGAGAAGAAATTCTTTAACTCTATAGGAAAGAAATACTCTGACTTTGCACCTTATGATTATCTATTTAATTTGTTGGTTAGCTTAGAAATTTATCCAAACATTGAAAATTTTGATTTAATTGGAAACAGAAAATATGATGATATAGACGATGCTTTCATCAGAATGAAATGGAAGAAAAATGAATTAGATGACGATGAAATAACTAAAATAAAACCTTTTATAGAAGAAAATTTATTTTTGAATAAAGAAGATGGAACCTTAGAAAATCCGATAGATAAATCAGATATTGTATTGATATGGTGGAAAAAGAATATGTTTTAATGCATTTATTTTATAGTGGAATAAAAAAAGTTTGTAATTAATCATTTATTTTTATTTGCTTAATTTTCAATAATACTTTTTAATATTTTATTAAATTATTAATTAATAAATTTAAATATTTTATTTTTAAAAATTAATAATTTTATATTTTTATTTATGAAATTGATAATTTAAAGATATTTTTAAAAAAGTCATTACTTAAAAACATTTTTTAGTTCACTATAATGTAAAATTAGCATGGATTTTTATAATTGAAAATTAAGAAAATATGCTAAAAATTTGATAATATTATATAGTCTAATTTTTTTCTGCCTAAAATCCAAAATTTGGATTTTAAATTTCCATCCTCTTTTTGCAGTACCCTATATTGGATAAATCATTAAATCGAAAAAAATAATATTATTTATTAATTTAATATTATTTAAATAATTTATTTATTATAATTTTTATTACTAATGTTTTAAAAAAAAATAGTGGTTGATATTTACATCAATCGTCTAATATCTTGAACTTCAACACTACTAATACCATTTAATTCCTTTAATTTTTCCTCCACAATTTCAGTTCCTCCTTCTTCATCTCCAACAACAAACATTACTTTAAGAGCCACTAAACCAAAAGCTATTGGTTCTTCTTCAATATTATGAAGTTCAGATCCTTTAGGAATTGCAGATTTAATTTCTTCTTTCAATGATTCTAAACTAACTTCTGGATCTTCTGGCATTACTTTAACGGTTGCAACAACATCTCCCATTTAAATTCCTCCATTTGATTATAGTAACAATAATAATTAAGGACCTGCAAATCCACACTCACACTTATAAGTGTGACCAAAAGTACGGCATTTATCACATCGATAAATCATTTTATTACATTCTGGACATTCGAATTTAACATAAGGATCTATTAGTGGAATTTCTTGCTTACATGATGTACATTCTATTTTTTCCATTTTATTTACCTCTAATATAAGTGTATTTAAAATCATGATTGTTTTTATTAAGTTTAATAATAGATAAAACTCTTTCAGGGAAATTCCCATTTACAACAAAACAATCAGACCCGAATTTAATTAAAATCTCAGGTAACATTAAATCAATTGATGATTCATCAAAGGATAAGAGTTTTTTTGCATCAATTTCATTGATAAAAATTGAATTTTTAAGACCTGGTTTTCGGGTATATATACCATTGACATTTGTAGTTATTAAAAGTTTCGATTTTAAAAGATGTGATATATATGCAGATATAGAATCAGAACTTACTTTCCATGAATGTTCTAAAGGATTTTTCTCATTTAATATCTTAGAAGTGGTTAAAATAGGAATTTCACCATTTTCAGATACTTTTTTTGCATCATCAAGGCTATCAACAATTTCTGTAAATGTCAGTTTATCATTCAATAATTTGGATGTTACATCCATAGTACTAATAGCTGTTTGGTGAGTCACATCCTTAGAAAATTTAATTTCTTTATCATATTTTCGAATAAGATTGGCAAATTCTCCACCACCAGTAATTATTAAAGAATTTGTTCCTTTAATAGCTTTAGCCACTTTAATAGCTTGCTCTGGAAATAAACTTCCACCAATTTTAACCACCCAGTCAATAATCATGATCACTCCATTAAAACTTACCAAATAATTGGTTGCAAAACATTTAAACTAAATTTTCTTCTTTTTTAGTAAAAGCTATTGCAGATAGGCTTATTGTAACTATCATGAATAGTGTAAGCACAATTAAGTTTAAATGTAATGGTAAAGTAGAGCTACCCAATAATATACCTCTTAACCCATCAACACCATAAGTTAAAGGATCTAAATAAACAATAAAATTTAACCAATCTGGTAACCCCGTAACTGGAAATAATGCTCCACTTAAAAGGAACATTGGCATGACCACAAAAGTCATTATTAAGTTAAAACCCTCTGTACTTTCCATTAAAGAAGCCATTAATAATCCTAAGCTGGATAATCCCATAGATATTAACATGCACAGGCAAATAGATAAAATAAATGTAATTATATTCATTGGAACATTAACAATAAAAGAAAGCAATAAAAGAATCCCTGATTGGATAATAGCACTTGTACTTATTCCTAAAGCTTTTCCAAAGATTATTGATGGTCGTGACAATGGAGCTACCATAAGTTCCTTTAAGATCCCATATTGTTTATCTATTAGTAATCCAATACCTCCAGATATAGTTACAAAAAGTATTGATTGTGCTATTATCCCAGGATATATAAATGCTTGATATCCTCCTGTTATTCCCATATTGATTGAAGAACCAAGACCCACCCCAAAAATTAAAATCCATATAAGAGGTGTTATAACAGCTGTTATAATTCTTGATTTATGACGAACAGTTCTTCTTACTTCTCTTAACCATATTTGATATATACTTTCAAGTTCACCCATAATATCTAATCTCCTAATTTATTATCCTTTATCTATCAATTTTATATCCAGTATATTTAATAAATACTTCTTCTAAACTTGGTTGTTTTAATTCCATAGATTCAATAGTTATATCATTGATTTCTGCAATATGAACAATTTCTGGAATTAGCTTAGCTCCTTTATCAACTGAAAGACGAATTTCAGAGCCATCATAATTTAATTCATTAACAAATGATTGATTTTGAAGAATGTCTTTTAATTGGTTATTTTTAAGACTTTTTAATATTATTGTATCTATTTTTAATCCATCTTTTAAGTTACTTGGAGAACCAGTTTTTACAATTTCTCCATGATCAATAATAGCTATTTCATCACATAAACTATCGGCTTCTTCAAGATAATGTGTTGTTAAAAGAATCGTGATATCTATATTGTTTCTCAAATTCTTAATGTATGACCAAATATTTTCTCTTGTTGGAACATCAAGCCCTAAGGTTGGTTCATCTAAAAATAAAACTTTAGGATGATGAATCAATCCTCTTCCTATTTCAAGCTTTCTTTTCATTCCTCCAGAGTAATTCTTCACTTTTTCATCGATTTTATCTCCAAGATCTATTAATTCTAAAATATCATCAATACGGTCTTGACGAACATCTTTCTTAACACCATAAAGAGCAGCATGCATTTCAAGATGTTCTCGACCAGTTAAAACATCATCCAATGCTCTATTTTGAAAGACAATCCCAACTGATTTTCTAACATTATGCGATTCTTTAACTATATCATAACCATTAACAATAGCTGTTCCCTTTGTAGGGGAAAATATTGTACATAACATGGATATTAATGTACTTTTTCCAGCACCATTTGGACCTAATATTCCATAAGCTGAATTTTTAGGAACTTTTAAATTCACACCATTAACAGCTCTAAAATCATCATAATACTTAGTAATTTCCTTTGTTTCAATAATATAATTACTCATATTAATTTTATCTCCATAAGTTAATAGATATTTATAGTAATAATTATTTATTTACTAATGTTACATATAAATATTTCTATTTTCTATTTCTTATTATATCAATGATTAATTAAGCAATTTTAAATCTTTAGTAATTTTATCAATGATTAAATCTTCATCAGGTCCTATACCTAAACATGTTATTGTTGATGGTGGAAGCTCAGTTCTTCCTTGATCTACAACTAAATAATTAGGAAGTTTATTTAAAATAGCTGATTTTTGAACTTCTAATAATTCTTCTAAATTATCAACTCTCAGAACTATCTTTGCTTGTCCATTATTTTCCCATTTTCGGATTTTTTCTTTATCAGCTTTTTTATATGAACCTAAACAAGCATGGCATGATTGAGCAGCTGTTTTACCTTTAGACATTTTAAGATCTCTTCGTACAATAATAATTTGTTTCATTAGAACACCAAAAATTAAATCATTGAACAAATAATTATAAATTAAACCGAATTTTTTATTCAAATAAAATATATACAATATTTTTATATTAAAGATTTTTATATTAAAGAATTGTCATGAAAATTTATTATTTAATTTAATAAAAATTAGATTAATTTTAGATTAATTTAATTTTAATATAAAAATAAAATTTTTAAAAAAATATATTAATAAAAAAAAATTATATTAATAAAAATTAGATTGTAGTAATAATAGTAATTTTTGTCATTTTTTATAATATTTTTTATATGAATTAAAATTATTTAAATTAAATTTAAAGTAATTAAATTTAAAGTAATTAAATTTAAAGTAATAATATTAATTATTTTAATATTCATAATAGACAAACTTTTCCAAAATTATTATAATTATTATATTATTATTTAATTAAAGAATTATTAAATTATTTAAATCCAATTAAAGAAGAATTATTTATTTATCTATTTTTTAAAATTTAATAATAAATAATAAATAATAAATAATAACTAATAAATAATAAATATAGTATTTCTCTTAACTTTATTACCATAATAGATTATCATTAAACTTTTAAAAGGTTTAATATCTCTTTAAATTAAAATTTGAATAATTTAAAGAATAATTTTTAATAAAAATTTTTAAATAAATGTTACAAAAGTTTGGAGAAATACTATAAATAAAAATAATTAATATAAAATCAATATTTTATAATTTAAAAGATAACTTCATGCTTTTTAAGCATATGAATTATTCATAAGAAGTAAAATATTTAAAGTAGCTTATCTAATTCACTGATGTTATTTATTATTTTTATATCTAAATTATCATCCTTTATTTTTTGAATTTTTTCAGGGCTTATATTTGAATTAACAAGAATAGATGACATTCCTGCATTAATTGCTCCCATACAATCAGTATCTAATCTGTTTCCTATCATTATACTATTTTCAGCTCCACAACCCATTCTTTTTAATGCTTCATCAAAAATATATTTGTTTGGTTTCTCAAACCCAACTTCTTCAGAGGTTATAACCTTATCAAAAAAGTTATGTAAGTTTAATCTAACTAATTTTTCCCATTGTTTTATTGTTAAACCATTAGATATTACAGCTAATCTATAACCCTTACTTTTTAAATATATTAAAATATCCATTGTTTTTGGAAATGGTCTTAAAAGTGCAAATTTAACATTATGATATGTAATCATTCCTAAAGCTATTAACATTGAGTTTTTTTCACCTAAAACTGTTTTGGTTAACACATCAAAATGTTTATCATAGTTAGATCCTTTCTGACCTATAATCTCTTTTAGAAGGGAATAAGCTTCATCAAAGGATATTGGTAAACCATTATCAACCATCATCCTAATAGCTGATTTTCGAGCTGATTTGGCAAATGTTGATGTATCCAATATTGTATCATCTATATCAAAAAAAACTGCTTTTTTCATAAATATCTTCTTCTAACTATTTTAAAATGATAATTTTTTTATTAAGTTATTTAATTTTAAATATCAGTTTATGAAAACCTATAATTTTAAATATGGTATGAAACTTAAATTTTTGCAAAAATCATTACCTCTAATTTTTCTCAAAATCAATTTTTAAAATTAAAATTATTATTTTTAAAAAATAAATAAAATAAACCATTTAATTATAAATCAATAAAAATTTATTAGATAATTTTAAAAATTAGAATAACTTAATAAAAATTAAAAAATTGTTAAACTAAAGAAAAACTTCGTTTTTCTAAGTGAAATGAAAAATTTCACTAAAGAAAAAATAAAAAATTTTTTCTAACTTCAAAAACTAAAGTTTTTAAACTGTAAAAAATTTGGTTCTAAACTACAATATAAATATATTTTGATTAATATAAATAATTTTAAATTAATATCTTTTAATAATATTTATTTTTAAAAAAGTTATTTATTAAAAACTTTATCAAAACCCATATATTTAACAGAAATCTAATAATAAGATAATTTGACAATTAATTTGTATTAACTTTGTCTCGGTAAGCATACAATATCCAATTTATTTAAAATAATGAATAAATTTGTAAATAAATTAATTACTCTCTTTGAAGAAATTTTAATAGCTTTTTTGCAATAGTATTCAATGGTTTTTCTTCTTTTTTATTTAAACCTAATTGTGTATAAATCTCACCAATATAAGTGCCATTTGCTCTTAAAGATTTAAATATTTTATTAATTAAATCATTACAAAGTTCTTTCTTTTGCATGGGTCCAAAAGGATTGGCAAAATAGGTTTTACTAAGCCCTATCTCTTGTGTTGTACCTTTACTCATTCTTTTACCCCTCACAAATACTTTTTTTGCTTCTTCAATGTCTTTAAATTCATACATTCCTTCTTTTTCATCATAATTATTTAAATAACACAATAAGTCTACACTATGATTTTTAGAAATAATATTGTGATTGGTGGTTTTTATAATGAGTCGTGAATTACTCTTATTTGGATTGAAAAAAATAGATCTATCAATATTCTCATATGGAGTACCTGGAGATAAGTCATCAAGTCTTAAAAATGCTCCAATTTCAGTACCTTGTGCATAAGAAACTCCATCTTCAATGTGAAGACTTCCCATATCATCAAATACAATTTCAATATGTTTAATAATGTCGTTTTCTAAGTTTTGTAATGCTTCAATTGATTCTGATTTTCCAGCCCCAGAATCACCAACTAATAACAATCCTTTTTTTTCGCCATTTTTAAGATAGACATTTACTAAACTTCCATGAATAGGTAACCAACCTTTGTCCATGACTTTTAAATTATGTAATGTAAGTATCATTTTCTTCATATATCCAAAGTATTCAGATTTTACATTATATCCAATTGTTCCAACCCATAAATCTTCTTCTTTATCATAATAAAAAAGATTTTCGTCTTGTTTTGTGTTACCAAATAATAATATTCCATCAGGTTTTGAATGTGCTATTTTAGATGATGCTAATTCAAATAAATTTGCAAGTGAAACTCCATTGTATATGTAGTCGCGATGGAAGTAAATCATGAAAAATAGGTTACCTACTTTAGCAGGATATCCAATCCAAGAATTTTCATCCTCATCAAAATATATAATTGGGTTTATATACGTTTCTTTAAATGTTCCTTCTCGTTTATTTGAATTTGTAGAAATGATCATTGGTGTTCTAATCATTACAGATTTAATTATTAATATATTAGACAGTTTATCATATTTATCAGATAAAAAGAATTTTTTCAATTGATAAACTAATATTGAAGCATTTGTTCCTGTTTGTAATTGTCTATAAACATTATTTTTCTCCCCACTTAAATTTTGCTCTATATCCCTATAAAAAGAACGTAACAGACTATTAAAACTTGAATCTTGAAGTACAAAGTGTTGTTCTGTTTTTCTACTAAATCGTGTTCTTGTTATGCTGAATCTTCTGTATGACATCCAGTAATCATGAAAACCTTCAACAAATTCCAAAAAGAGATTTTTGTTTTTTATGTAATGATTATCAATCTCTTCTGGGTTTACAACAAGTAACATTCGCATTGTTTTTAAAATTTCATATACTGCATCAGATGTAGTGTTTCCATTTAATAAATATTCATGAAGGTTAGGATTTTCTTCTTTTAAATGACTCATGTATTTTTTAGTGATTTCTTTAAAGTATATTGAATTAAGTAAATCTTTTGTATTGGATGAATAAGCCAAATCAAAGTTTATAATAACTAAATTATTATTTAAGTATAATCCTTCTTTCATTTTGTTAACCTCTCATTTTAGTTCTATATTAATCATTTATTATTAAGACATTCTATAAACTGTCAAAAAAGTGTGGAGTTTTAAAGACTTAACTCTTATTTATAAATGAATAAAACGATTTTAAAAAAACTCCACAAAAGTTCTACATCATCCTATAAACCTATTTCCAAAACATGATTATATAATTTTTGATTTATAATTTATTTATACTGTTTTGCTTTTTTTATTAAATTATTTAATTTTTAATATTATTTTATAAAAATCTATAATTTTAAATTTTAAATAATTTAAATATATTTTAAATAATATAAATGATTTTAAATTAATATTTTTTAATAATATTTATTTTTAAAAAAGTTTATTTATTAAGAACTTTACCATGATGATTATAAATTATTTAATTTTAAATATTATTTTATAAAAATCTATAATTTTTTTAAAAATAAAAAGATAAAAATTATTATTTAAAAAATTAACTTAATATTAATTGAAATATTTAAAAATAAAATATTTAAAAATAAAATATTTAAAAATAAAATATTTAAAAATAAATGATTAATTACAAACATTTTTACATCACTATTAATAATAAATTTATTTTAATTAATAGAAAAATAAAAATTTTTCAAATAAAAGAAAATAATTTTACAGAACAATATATTTTTATTAAAATATTCCATGTTTTTTATCTTATATTGCTAATTCAAACAATATTTATGGAGAAATACCTTTAATTTAAGAAAAATTTATTCAAAAAATTGAATTGATAGACAAGCCATTTAAATAAAAATAAATAAATAAATATGTTTAATTATATGTTTCTTAAATTCAAGAGTTCTTTTAGGTCTTCATTACTCATTTCAGTTACAAAATTCTCTCCACTTCCAACAGTTATTTCTGCAAGTTCTTTTTTTGCTTTTATCATATCATTGATTCTTTCTTCAAATGTTCCAGCACTTATTAGTCTATAAACCATCACATTTTCTTTTTGACCTATCCTATATGCTCTATCTGTTGCTTGATTTTCAACTGCAGGATTCCACCATAGATCGTAATGTATAACATTCTTAGCAGCTGTTAAATTTAAACCTGTTCCTCCTGCTCTAAGAGACACTATGAAGATTCTTTTTTGGCTGTTGTTTTGGAAGTCATAAACCATCTGATCCCTAACTTTCCTTGATAGAGACCCATTAAGAAACATAATATCTAAATTTAACTTTTTTTCCAATAAACTTTTTATAATGTTTCCCATTTCAACATACTGTGTGAAAATAATAGCTTTTTCTTCATTATCTATGATATTTTGTACAATATCAAAAAGTAATTGCATTTTTCCTGAATCTTCAATTTTCTTATGTTTATTTTTTCTAAATTGTGAAGGATGGTTACATATCTGTTTTAATCCATTTATAAGTTTTAATATAAGACCTTTACGATCCATTCCATCACTTTCATCAATCTTTTCCATTATTGAATCAATCATTTCTTGATACAGTCCAGCTTGTTCTATTGTAAGGGAACAATACAGGTCATTTTCTATCTTTTCAGGTAAATCATCTATTATAGTTTTATCATTTTTCAATCTTCTTAATATAAATGGTTTTGTTATCTTTTTGAAGTTCTCAAGCATTCCCTTATCCCTTTCTTTTTCAATTGGAATAATGAATTTTTTACTAAATTGTTTTATCGTACTTAGATAATGTTTATTTGTAAAGTCAAATATACTCCAATAATCAGATAATCTATTTTCTACTGGTGTTCCACTTAAAGCAATTTTATGTTGAGCTTTAATTGATTTAACTGATTTTGTTTGTTTTGCATAAGGATTTTTAATATTTTGTGCCTCATCAATAACTATTATAAACCATTTTTTCTTTTTAAATTCTTCTTCATCACTTCTAATTATTCCATAGGATGTAATTAATATATCATAGGTGTTATCATCAGGAATATGACGATTTTGACCATGATAAATTAAAGGTTTAAGTGTAGGTGTGAATTTTTCTATTTCTCTTTCCCAATTAAACAACAAACTTGTTGGAGCTACTACCAAGACTTTATTATCCAATAAATCATGATTTTTTAGATATAGAATTGTTGTTAAAACTTGTAATGTTTTACCAAGTCCCATATCATCAGCTAAGATACTACCAAATTTAGAGTTTATATTTTGAACCAACCATGAAAAACCTATTTCTTGATAAGGTCTAAGTTTTGCTTTTAAATTTTTAGGAACTTTGAGATTTTCTGTTTTGTTAATATTTTTAAAGAGTGTATTAAGCTCTTTATCAATGTTTACCTCTGCTTCATCTAATTGTCCACTTAGAATAGCTTTCATTAATTCATTTTGGTTTAAATTATCAGGTAATTTATCTATTTTTTTAAGTAAAGATTTCATATCTTTTTTATCCAATATAACATATTCATTAGCTATTTTAACGAGTTTTTTAGATTTTTCTAATAGATTCTTAAATTCTTCTATTGATAATTTATGATCACCTATTGCAATTTCCCATTTAAATACCAATAACTTATCAAGAGATAGGTATCCTTTATTATCCATGTTTTTTTCATTATTTTTTATATTCAATGAAATTTTAGGTTTTAATACTTTTTCTAAGGATTTTGGTAAGATTATTGAAATTCCCATTATTTCAAGTAATGGAATAATTTCCATGAAAAGATAGTGAAACTCATCTAAATCAACTTTAATAGGCTTTTTCTCATCAACTGATTTATTAAGCTGAGGCAAATATTCTTGAATCAAGTATAAATCTGATAAGAGTTCTATTTTTTTATCAGTAATTCTATAATTTTTTTTATCCTGTATAACATCATAAACTGATTCTAAAGGATTATCATCAATACCTACATTTAATTCAATTGTAAATAATTCATCTTCTTCATGAACAGTTAAATAAAGATCATAATCTCTTTCTCTAAAATAAAGATTTGAAAGCCATTGATGAATTAATTCAGTATCCGCTTCTGATTGAAAACTATCAAATTCAATAGCTTCTCCTTTGAAAAATAGTTTAAAAACAGGATTATTCATTTGATTTTCAAGATATTGGGGTAGACATATTTGATTAAAATGGTGAATCATTCCTGATGCAATTAAACTAATAGCTATTTTCAATTGTTCTTTAAAGGATATTTTTTCATTTTTATGGTTTATTAAATCCTTTGGTGAATATTTGGATAATTTATCAACTATCTTTTCAATATTTTTATCGAATAAAGCAGGAATCCATCTTACAATAATGGATTTATTTGGAGTTTCTAAAACTTCAGGTATTAATCCAGAGTTTTCCATTAACTTATATGTGAATTGACTTATTAAGTGTAAAAATTGTATATTGGGATTATATTTATGGAGAGTGTTTTGAGGAATTTCTAAAAGAAAGCCTGTAAGTAAAAGGTTTAAGTCTTTATTCATTTCATTGAGAAATATGTTTTCATTAAGATTAGTATTTTTATTATTTTTTTTACTAACCTTATTTTTATATTCATTATCAATCTTATTAGAATTACTTATTTCAAAAATAGTATAATTATCATCAATAATGATTTTTAATGTTTCCCAATTTTGAGGATTTCCCCATTTATCAGAAAATATATCCTCTATTATTTCCTCTTTATTTTCCTCTAACTCCTTTTTATCTGAAACATTATTTATTTTATCAAGTGAAATAGATTTATTTTCTAAAATACAGAAATCATTCATTCCATCATATATAAAAGGCTTTTTAAAATATCTTGTCCATGCTTTAAACATCTTTTCCAATATCTTTTTAAAGTCTTTTTCATAAAAAAGTGGTTCTGATTTTAACATAGCTAAAATATATGTGGATAAATTAGTGATGCTTGAAAAACTAATTTCATTTAAATTTTTCTTATCTTCAATTTCTTCATAATCTTGCAATGAATTTAAATCTAAATTATCTCTTGATGATTTTTCTTCATAATCTTGCAATGAATCTAAATTATCTTTTGATGATTTTTTTGAAAAAATTTCATTTATTTTAGTTATGTGTCTTGTGAAGTTACTTTCTTTCTTATTCATTCCAATCATGGATAATAAATCACAGTCATGAATTTTAAATGCAACAAAAGGATCCTTATCAATTTCAGTGCTAATCATGTAAATTAAAGCAGCAATGTGTTTACAAGGCATAGCATAGTCAGGACAATTACAATCAGCATTAATTTGACTCCAATCACTTGGAAATAGCTGAATATCGAGTTTAATTAATTCATCATAAAGTTCTTCAGGTAATTTTTTATTAATCAAAGCTGAAAGAATAGAGGGAGAATTATTAATAACTTCAGCTATTAAAGTTTTTTCTGCTTCATTAAATGATTTTGGCATTATTTTAACATTATAATAACTTGCAAAATTACCATCAACTTTAGAAGAAACTACATTACTAAAAATTTCAATATCATGAACCTTTCCTGTGTTAGCATAAGTTTTTCCTCGTGGAAGACGATTACTTAAATCAATTCCATTCAATGCTTCTAACCACTTAATTCCCCACCAAGTTTTCCCATATTTAACCATGTTAATTTACCTTTAATTAAATTTGTATAAATCAATTACTTATAGTCTTTTGTAAAATTAAATAAAATTAAATTCTTCATATTAAACTTTAAGTTGGAATTTCATGAAAATTTTATTTTAATTAAAATTGTTAATTTTATTCAATTATAGTGGAATAAAAAAAGTTTGTAATTAATCATTTAATTTTATTTACTTAATTTTCAATAATATTTTTTAATATTTTATTAAATTATTAATTAATAAATTTAAATATTTTATTTTTTAAAATAAATAATATTATATTTTTATTTATGAAATTGATAATTTAAAGATATTTTTAAAAAACTCATTATTGAACTTGTTCAATTAGAAAAACGAAGTTTTTCTTTACTTAAAAACATTTTTTAGTTCA
>JAITOM010000305.1 GCA_031289975.1 Methanobrevibacter sp.
CATTTAATAAACCACCCACACTAATAAGAGATGAATTATCAATACCAGCAGCACTACCATCAACAATAACATCAACAATAGAATCATACTTACTAACTACTATTGGAATTGCAGACTCATTAACTCCAGTATTAAAGTACTCATCAGGTAAAACAATACTCGCATTATTCGTAATAGTTCCTGCCTCTGTAACATTACATTGTATACTTAAACTCCTACTCTCACCAACACCAACATGACCTATACTCCACAAACCAGTACTACTACTATAATTAGCATCATTAGAACTAATGAAGGATAAACCAGTAGGCAAACTATCACTCACATTAATAAGATCAGTAACATTCAAATTACCATTATTAGAAACATTGATAGTGTAATTCACTGTATCACCCACATAAACGCGATTCTTATCCACAGTCTTATTAACCGTTAAATTAATATTATTACCAGTAACCTCTACAGTACTATTATTAACACCAGTATTATTATAATCCAGTGGTAAAATAATAGTAGCCGTATTATTTATTGAACCATTACTATTTACTCTTGCCTCAATACTTAAACTCTCAGTTAAACCAGTAGTGATTTCTCCTATATTCCATATACCAGTACTATTATTATAATTAATATCATTGGTGCTGATGAAACTTAAACCACTTGGTAAACTATCACTAACATTAACACTAGGAACACTTGAACTACCATTATTAGAAACATTGATAGTGTAATTCACTGTATCACCAACATTAACACTTGTTTTATCCACAGTCTTATTAACTGTTAAGTTAACTTGTGTGATTTCTTGATCTGCAAGTGCAGTAATATTAATATTCTCATTATCAACACTACTATTTAAAGTAACATTATCACCAGGATTAAGTGAAGTAGTATTATTATAGTTTATTCGTGCATCATTATTCACAGGTTCATCAGTAGCTAAAGGATTAAATAATCTATTTAAACCTCCAAATACTTCTCTCAAGGATCGAATATAAACTCCAGTATCCACCTGATGAGTACCAGTGAAGTAAGGTAAGTTCGTAACATTATCATTTGTATTGGTGGTGTTAAGCACTAAATCATAACTCAATGTTACATCCCCAGGAATACAATGAAGAACACTACCACTTGTAGTATTACTTAGACTGTTAGTACTTCTGTTTGCTGTTAAACGAACCAAATAATAATTATTCATCACAACATCACCAATAATAGTGTCTGGTGTGTTATTACCCCACCAATTACAATCAACATTAACTAGACCATCATCACGTTTTAAACCATAATCTGTATTGTTAACTATCCTATTATAATTAATAACAACATTAGCAGACCAACCACTAGTATAAATACCACCACCAATATTACCAACAACATCACACCCACTCACACTAATGTAAGTGTCATCAAAATTACAAATAGCACCACCATAACTAGTAGCTGTGTTATTAATAAAACTACTATTACTCACAATATAATTAACATTACCACCCGGATCACAAATAGCACCACCATACTGAGCTGTGTTATTAATAAAACTACTATTAATCACAGTAAAATTATCATCACCCCCATTATGAATAGCACCACTAATATACGCTGTGTTGTTAATAAAACTACTATTACTCACAATACAATTATTACCAGAATTATAAATACCACCACCAATACCACCAGAACCATCTTTGTTATTAATAAAACTACTATTACTCACAATAAAATTATCACCATCATTATAAATACCACCACCATCACTAGTAGCTTCGTTATTAATAAAACTACTATTACTCACACTAAAATTATCACCATCCTTATTATAAATACCAGCACCATCACCAGTAGTATCTCTAGTAGCTGTGTTATTAATAAAACTACTATTACTCACAATAAAATTATCACCATCCGTATTATAAATACCACCACCACCATCTTTAGCTGTGTTATTAATAAAACTACTATTACTCACAATAAAATTAGCACTACCATTATTATAAATACCACCACCACTAACACCAGCACCAGAAGTAGTAGTAGCTGTGTTATTAATAAAACTACTATTACTCACAATAAAATTATCACCACCCTCATTATAAATACCACCACCACCAAGATTAACTTCATTACTAAAAGTAGCTGCGTTATTAATAAAATTAGTATTACTCACACTAACATTAGCACCAATATTACAAATAGCACCACCAGTTCCTGAGGCGCTTGCTCCTGTTAGGTTTAAACCATCCAATGTAACATTATTTGAGGTTATATTGAATATTCTGCCTTGACCTTCTGCCTCAATAATTGGATTAGCACCAGAAGCAGCTTTAATAGTCACAGATTTATTAACAATAATATTAAAATTACCATCTCCAGTGTAAGTTCCATTATCAAGCTCTATAGTAGAGCCATTATGAACATTTACATTATCAATAGCTGCTTGGATAGTGCTATTGGTTGGATTTATTATTATTGGATTGTCTTCTGCTTGTGTTGCGTATAGTAGGCTTATTAAACCTATAAGGATCATTAAACCTAAAATTTTATTTCTACTCTTCTTAATCATTTTTATTTAATCCTCCATTAAATATAATTCATTTTTTATTAAAAAATTGTATTAATTTATTAGTTAATATTAAAAAATAAAAAATTAATTATAAGTTTTATTTAATAAAATTTACAATAAAAATCAAAAAAAATTAATTTTTTACTTTATAAAAAATATTATTTATTTTTACCCCTATTTAAATGTTACTATTTTTTTTTTAAAATCAGGAATTATTAAAATCAATATAATCAAATAAAATTCAATGAAAAGGATTAAAATCAAATAAAAGATAATAAAAAGATTTAAAAATTAATCACAAGCTCTCTCTCTCTCTCTCTCTCTCTCTCTCTATTTAATGAATAATTAGTCTTTTAATAAAAGAATAAAAACTATTTTATATTATAGCAATTTAAAGGAAAATTAATGGTGCTGTAAAAAGAGGATGGAAATTTAAAATCTAAAATTTTGATTTTTAAGCAAAAAAAATTTAGACCATATATGTCATCGAATTTTTAAGCATACTTTCTTAATTTTTCAATTGGAAAAATCCTATTTAGAGTGCCTAAAAATTTAAGTTTTCATATTATGATCTCTTTTTTAATATAATCTAATAAGAAAGTTGTTCCTTGTTTATGAAGTGGCTTATTATCATTACCACACTTAGGAGAGTATATGCAAGCTGGGCAACCATCCTCACAATCACAATTTTCAAGTAATTTAGATGCTGAATTAATAAGTTCTTCAAATACTTCAATAGCTTTTTCATTTATTCCAATTCCTCCTTCATAAGCATCATAAATAAAAATTGTTGGTTCTTGAGTATCTTCATGATAATTAGTTGAAAGACCACCAATATCAAACCTATCACACATTACATGCAATGGATAAAGAGCGATTAAACTATGCTCTAAACCATGCAACCCTCCAGAGAAAACATCTTTCTCATCATATTTTTTCTCTAATTCATCTTTTAACTCCTCATCAATGGTAAACCATAATCCATTAGTTTTAAACTTTAAAGGAGGTAAATCAATAGGGAAAATTCCTAAAGTCTTAGAAAAATGAACTTTCTTATATTTAAAGAAATCTTCTAAAACTTCTAACCGACCAAAATGAATTGTAAAATTGTTTAACTTAACCTTTTTGATTTTCTCAATTATTTTAATCTTAACATTTTTTAAAGCCATGGTATGATACTCTACAGTATGTTTAGAAACATTTATTATATTATCCTTTAAATTAACTTCATTAACTATATAAGTTTCACCTTTATTAATAAGAACTGCACCCTGATGAGCTTCCCTATAAACTTGGGATGTTTCCATAGTTTCAAGAAGTTTTCCATTATTCATAACCATAAAAATTTCTGAAGAAAGCTGATTTAAAGAGTGATTAAAAGAAGGATCATCATTATATCCATAACTGTAAACCCCATGAACATTCCTAATTAAAGCACCATCATTTATAAGAGAATTGATCTCATTTTGATTTAAATTAAACTCAGATAATTCCTCTTCTTTAAGGGATAATTCACTAACAGCAGAAAGTAGATGAAATTTATTTAAAATCTGATTATTTAAATCAACGATTGCATTCTCATAGACCTTATCAAAAAAAAATTCAGGATTGTTCATAAAATACTGATCAAGCTGATTTTCAAAAGCCACTAAAATAACCAGAGATTTTTGATTCTCACGACCTGCACGACCTGCTTGCTGCCAGACTGAAATCATAGTTCCAGGATATCCTGAAATTATAACAGCATCAATAGAACCTATATTAATTCCAAGTTCAAGTGCATTGGTACAGGTCACACCCACATATTTCCTTGTTTTCAATCCATTCTCAATTTCACGACGTTCATCAACCAAATAACCTGCTCTATAAGTGATTATACTGTTAACCAATCTTCGCCTATAATTTAACATGTCCTGTTTTGCCCATCTTGATATTAACTCTGCCATTTTACGAGATACAGTGAAACATAAGGTCTGAATATCCTTTAAGATTAAATATATAAAAATTAATTCAGTTTCTTGATGTATTGAAATAGAAATGGTATCACTTGAATTATTATATCTAAGGGATGATTTTTGATTTTTTAGAGAAGATTTTTTATTTGCTGAGGATGAATCTCCATTTATTGGGAATGACTTATTCTCTAAAGATTCTTTATTGTTTTTTTGGTGTTTAATAAATGGATTATATAAAATAAAATCTTTTTCACCATGAGGAGATGAATCTTCATCCACAAGCTCGAAATCTTCTCCAGTTAATTTAAAAGCTAATTCTAAAGGATTTGCTAATGTAGCGGAGGATAAAATAAATTGTGGATTTGAACCATAAAACTTAGCTATTCTTTTTAATCTTCTGATTAAGTAAGCTACATTTGAACCAAATATCCCTTTATAGTAATGTGCTTCATCAATAACGATGTACTTAAGATTTGAGTAGAATTTTTTCCATTGATGATGCCAAGAAAGAGTATGATGTAATTTATAGGGATTGGTTAAAACAATCCTTGAATTTTGACGAATAGAATATTTACTACATTTTGGAGTATCACCATCATATCTTTGAGCTTTAATATCTAGATTTAAATCCTCTTCTAAGTTCTTTAAAACATTTAATTGATCGTTTGTCAATGCTTTAGCAGGATAAATGTAAAGAGCAGTTCCTTTCTCGTCATTTGATAAATCATCTAAAATAGGGAGATTGAATGCCAATGTTTTTCCAGAGGCAGTCGAAGTAGTGATAATTATATTTTTTTTATTTCTAATTTTATAGTAAGCATCTGTTTGGTGTTTATAAAGCTTAATTTTTTTATTATTTAAATATTTTTCAATCATTGGATTTAAATTATCCACCTTACCATATTCAGCTATTCTACAAGGAATAGTTTCAACATGAACAATTTTTTTCCTAAACCTAATATCTTCTTTAAAGTTATCAACACTAAAATCAATCATAAATGCCTCAATAATAATATTTAGCTTAATATACAGTTCAAAATGAAAAGTCTGATAAAAAATAAATTATTGTAGTGATGTAAAAAATGTTTGTAATTAATCATTATTTTTAAACAAAAAAATTTTCAAATAACAAATTTTCAAATAACAAATTTTCAAGAATTTTAAATTATAGTCATTATAGAAAAGTTCTTAAATTTTAAAATGATAATTTTTTTTATTAAATTGTTTAATTTTAAATATCATTTTATAAAAATCTATAATTTCAAATTTTAAATAATTTGAATATATTTTAATTAATATAAATAATTTTAAATTAATATTTTTTAATAATATTTATTTTTAAAAAAACTATTTAATAAGAACTTTATCAAAACCACTATATTAAAAAGTTTCTTAAAATTTAAATATTTAAGATGATTCAGGAAGATATTTAGGAATATGCTCCTCTTTAACTCTTTTAAGCTCATATTTAGGAAGTAAACTTAGTAATTTCCAGCCAAGATCTAATGTTTCTTCTATTGTTCTATCTTCATCTTTAGCTTGGGTCATGAATTGTTTTTCAAATTCATCAGCAAATTTCAAGAAACTTTGATCTCTTGGAGTTAATGCTTCTTCACCAACAACAGCTACTAAATCTCTTAAGTTACGACCTTCTGCATAAGCAGAATAAAGTTGGTCTGAAACTCCACTATGATCTTCACGAGTTCTTTCATTCCCAATACCACCACTCATTAATCTTGATAGTGACGGAAGTACATCTACTGGAGGATATATACCCTTCCTATAAAGTTCACGACTAAGTACTATTTGCCCTTCTGTAATATAACCAGTTAAATCTGGAATTGGATGGGTAATATCATCTTGAGGCATTACCAATATAGGCATTTGAGTAATAGAGCCTTCTTTTCCTCTAATACGTCCAGCACGTTCATATATACCTGATAAATCTGTATACATGTATCCAGGATAACCTCTTCTTCCAGGCACTTCATTTCTCGCAGCAGAAACTTCTCTTAATGCTTCACAGTAGTTAGTTAAGTCAGTTAAAATAACTAATACATGCATATCTTTTTCAAAAGCTAAATATTCAGCTGTTGTAAGTGCCATTTTAGGGGTAAGAATTCTTTCAATTGAAGGGTCATCAGCTAAATTCATGAAGACGGTTACTCTTTCAAGTGCACCTGTTCTTTCAAAATCTTTCATGAAAAAGTTAGCTTCTTCGTGAGTAATACCCATAGCAGCGAAGATAACAGCAAAATCTGTATCTTCTGCTCTAACTTTAGCTTGTCTTGCGATTTGAGCTGCTAAATCATTGTGAGGCAAACCTGAACCTGAAAATATAGGGAGTTTTTGACCACGAACCAGTGTGTTCATTCCATCAATTGTGGAAATACCTGTTTGAATAAATTCTGCAGGAAATTCACGAGCAGATGGATTCATAGGGGCTCCATTAATATCTAACTCCATTTCAGGAATTATATCTGGACCACCATCGATTGGTTTACCAGTACCATCAAAAATACGACCCATCATATCTACTGAAACACCAATTTTAGCGGTTTCACCAGTGAACCTTGTTTTTGTAGTTTTTGTATTAAGGTCTGTTGTTCCTTCAAATACTTGAACAACAGCACGATCATTTTCAACCTCTAAAACTTGTCCTCTTCTATGTTCACCATTAGGTGTTTCTATTTCAACGATTTCACTATAAGCAACACCTTCAACACCTTCAACTATCATTAAAGGTCCTGCAACTTCAGTAACAGTGGTGTATTCTTTTGTTTTTATATCAGCATTCATTTTTACACCTATATTTATTATTTTAAAGGATCTATAAATTAGAATCTATAAATTAAAATATTTATTCTTTTTTAACAATAACTGTTGTTTAACAACAATTACCATAAAATCAATCCTTTTTTATTCAATATCTTAATATTTAATTTAAATCTCCTAATTGTTTAACTATTCCTTCTTGGATTTCTTTAACCTTAGTAGGGAAATCATTTTCATGCACATATTTCATCCGACCTATTTCTTCCTTAATTGGAACCGCTATAATATCTTTTGATTCAATTCCACGTTCAAGAGCAACTACACCTTCTTTTTGGAATGAAATAATTGTTTTTAGCATTTGATATTGTTTTAATGGTGAACAATATGTATCAACATCATCGTAAGCATTTTGCTGTAGGAAATCCTCTCTAATCATACGAGTAGTTTCTAAAGTAATCTGTTCACTATCTGGTAAAGCATCTGGTCCAACGAGTTGTACAATTTCTTGGAGTTCTGACTCTTTTTGAAGTAAGACCATTGCTTCATCACGAGTTGCTCTCCAATCATTTTCAGTATTCTCTGCCCACCAATTTTCTACACTATCAACATATAATGAGTAACTTTGTAACCAGTTAATTGATGGAAAGTGTCTTTTATCTGCAAGAGATGCATCTAAAGCCCAAAATACTTTACATATCCTAAGTGTATTTTGCGTAACTGGTTCAGATAAGTCTCCACCAGGAGGTGATACAGCACCAACAATTGAAACAGAGGAGAGTTTATCTTCACTACCTATTGTAGTAACTCTACCTGCTCTTTCATAGAACTGAGCAAGTCTTGAAGCAAGATATGCTGGATAACCTTCTTCACCAGGCATTTCCTCAAGTCTTCCTGAAATCTCTCTCATTGCCTCAGCCCATCTTGAAGTAGAATCTGCCATAAGAGCAACATCATATCCTTGATCACGGAAGTATTCTGCAATTGTAATTCCAGTATACACACAAGCTTCTCTTGCTGCAACGGGCATGTTAGATGTATTTGCAATGAGAACTGTCCTATCCATCAATGGATTTCCAGTTTTTGGATCCTCTAACTCTGGGAAATCAAGAAGTACCTCAGTCATCTCATTTCCACGTTCACCACAACCAACATAAACAATAATATCTGCATCTGCCCATTTAGCTAATTGTTGTTGTGTGACAGTTTTACCTGATCCAAATGGTCCAGGAATAGCTGCTGACCCACCTTTAGCAACAGGGAAAAATGTGTCTTGTGTTCTCTGTCCAGATATTAGAGGTACATCTGGATCAAGTTTTTCTTTGTAAGGTCTACCTTTTCTAACTGGCCATTTTTGAAGCATTTGAACCTTTTTAACACCATCATTAGTTTCAATTTCAGCAATATCTTCTTCAACAGTATATTCTCCATTAGAAACTATGCTTACAATCTTTCCTTCAATGGTAGGAGGCACCATTATTTTTTGTAAAACAGCAGATGTTTCTTGAACTTCACCAATCACATCTCCTCCTTTAACAGAATCTCCAACCTTAGCTTTTGTTTGGAAAGTCCACTTTTTCTCCTTGTTAATGGATGGTACATTCACTCCTCGTTCAATGAAATCGCCAGATATTGCTTTAATAACTTCAAGTGGTCTTTGAATTCCATCAAAAATAGAACCCATGATTCCAGGTCCAAGTTCAACAGATAATGGACCGCCAGTACTCTCTATCTTCTCACCAGGTTTTAAACCTGCAGTTTCTTCATATACCTGAATGGTTGCTGTGTCACCTTCAAGCTCAATAATTTCACCAATAAGCTTGCTGTTACCCACTCGAACCATTTCATACATTTGAGTTCCTCTCATACCATCAGCGACGATAACAGGCCCTGCAATTTTAATAACATTTCCTTCAGTAATCATTTAATCATCTCTACCCCAATAACCCTTTTGATTAGTTCACTCATCGGGTCAGATTCTCTTTCAGAAGAACCAGATTTATCTGGTATCTCAATAATCATTGGTAATACATTAGAGCCCACTTTTTTATTAATATGTTCTCTAATCTTATCAGCAATTTTTTCTGTAATAATTATAATGGATATTTCATTATTAATTAGCTCAGTAAGTGCATTTTCAGCTTCTTCATCACTATTGACAATATAACCTTTTTTTACTCCACCGAGTTTAAACCCAGTGACAGTATCAATATCCCCAATAACAGCTACAGATGACTTCATACTAACATCTCCTGTATATCAGATATTCCAAGATTATTTTCTCTTTTAGCTCTTATAATAATCTTTAGATTTTTAATTTCTTTCTCTTTTTTATTGATGTACCCAATAATTGGTCCAATACCTAATGGATTTTTTAAGGAAAGAGAATTAGCATAATTCACAATATATTCATCCAAAGCTTTTTCAAAAACTGAAATCGAAGCAGTTTCATTATAAGTTCCAAGAGCTTCATTAAGAACTGGAGAGTAATCAGTACCATCTAAACCATTAACAATAGATGTTACACTTTCAGATTCCATTAAATCTTTTAACTTCCATTCTTTAATCTGATACCCATTTGAAATCATGTGAGTATTGATGCTATCATATTTCAAACCATCAACTTTAGAACGGATGATTATTTTTAAATTCGCTACATCAACTTGAGAACCAATATATGAATGTAATATTCTTGTGTTATCATCAGATGGTACACCTGACGCTGATAAAAGATTCTCTAAAAAGTATTTGTCTAAAGCTGATTCAAAAGGTAGAATCATGCCACTTTCATTATATTCACTTAAAGCATCTTCTAAAACAGATCCATATTCGGTTCCATCTAAACCAGCTATGACATCTTCAATAGTATTAGATTCAATTAATTGCTCACATGTTGGATACAAACTACCAACTGGAATTAAAAGTTTTGTAGTTTCATCCTTACTTAAATTAGCTTCTTTCGATGCTATTAAACTTTTTATATTACTGATATCTGACTTTTTAGATAAAATCACAAAAACTTTTTTTACATCCCCAGGAGCTATTTTTGAAAGTATATTATAAGTTTCTCCAAGCTGAATATCTAATGATTTTTCAATTGAATGATTATCTAAATGTTTGGCATAATCTGGGAAACCTCTAAGATAGTTTATAATTTCTTTGTAATCATCAGCTTCAATAATTTCAGAAAAGTGCTTTTCGTCAAACAATCTTCCTTTTCTTGCTCTTACCTTAGCATTTGGAAGGAGATAAGGATAAATATCCAATACTGGTCTACTTACAATAATAACTACAACAGCACCAATAATAAGAAGCACAATAACTACTATTGCAAGAAATGCTTCATTTGAAATCCCAGAAGAAGTTAATAGTGTAGTTAATTCATCAGCCATTATTAATCTCCTCTAATTAAATAATATTTTAGCTACCTCTGAGCGTAAGATTTTTTTATATCTTAACAGACGAGCTTCGATAGTATTATTAACCTCAATATCCCCAGTTTTAGTTTTTAAAATAACTCCACCAATTGTAGTAATTGGTTCACCAAACTCAAAAGTAGTATCTTTTCCACTTTTGCTTTTGACATCAGTGGCTATGTTACCAAGAAGATTTTCAATCTTAGATTTATCCTCTGTTTTAGTATGAATTATTATACTTCCACCATTTATTTCAATAGCAGCTTCTTTAACAATTTTAACTAAAGAATCCACATACTCTTTATCAGAGCTTGAGGTAATTTTCTTTAATTCATCAGTCGCTTTATTAAAAGATTCTTCAATTACTTCTTCTCTCGTTTCTAACTCTAATCTTCTCGCATTCATTTTAGCCTCAGATATTATTTGCTGATATCTCATTATAGACTGTTTATTAGCATCATCTATAATTTTCTTTTTTTCCAATTCAAGATTTTTAGATTCTTTCTCTTCAAAAGATTTAACTTCTAATTCTGTTTCTTGGATAATTTGATCAGCTTTTATCCGAGCTTCAGAGAGAATATTAGAAACTATTTTATCTGCTCCAGAGCTCATAAATGAACCTCCTAACTTAAAATTCCACCGAATACCATGAGCAATATAGCAATTAAGAAACCATAAATAGCTTGAGTTTCAGGCAAAGCCGTGAAAATAATACCACGAGCAAACATATCATTATCTTCGACAACAGCACCAACAGATGAAGCAGCAGCAATACCTTGACCCATACCGGAACCAAGCCCAGCAAAACCAATGGATGCTCCAATACCAATAGCTACAAGTCCTGATTCTATGGCAAGACCTTTTCCTCCACCTAAGAGTCCTGAAAATACTAACAATAATATAGCAATCAAGAAACCATAAATAGCTTGAGTTTCAGGCAAAGCTGTGAAAATAATACCACGAGCAAACATATCATTATCTTCAGCTACAGCACCAACACTTCCTGCGGCTGCTATACCTTGTCCTAAACCTGAACCTAAACCTGCAAAACCAATAGCTACTCCAGCACCAATAGCTGCTAAAGCAGTTCCTATAACAATTTCTACCATTTTTTATTCTCCTTTATTTTTTATCACATATTTGTATATTCAATCTAAAATAATCAACTTTTTTAGTTAATGTCTAATTAAAGAAAATATCAAAATTATTTTTTTAATTTTGTAAGTATTCTACTTGCACTAAATGGACTAAAACTATTTTTACCTCCTAAGAAAAATTGAGCAAAAAATTCAACATAGTGCAAACGCAATGCATTAATGAAAGCTCCTAATACTTGGAAAAGGAAATTTGCAATATGACCTGCAATGAAAATAAATATTGCAATGATCAATGAAAGATATGGGATTGGAAGCATTGAACCGATCATTTCGGCGATGATATTAACAGTCATAGCTATACCAGCAGTTGCTAAACATAATGCTAAAAGACGAGCATATGATAAAAGATTACCCAACCAAGAAAATACATCCATTACTCCTAGTATTCCATCGCAATAAAACAATATAACCAATGTTGCTATTAATAAAACTGCACCAATACCTTGACCTATAATTCCAAGAGATGGTATGAGCATACCAGCAACTAAAAAAGCAAGTCCAACTTCAAAAATAATCCAAACAATCTGTGAACCTAATGCTTCTTTTTTCTCCCCATATCTGAAATTATTAATAATACCAAGTATAAAACCCAGAGTATTATAAACAAAACCTATAGCAATAGCTACAATAAGGATATTTACAGGATTTTTAAATGCATCAAACTGTGCAATCACTGTTGGGAGGTTTATATGCAAGAATCTGGAGAAGAAATCTCCTAACAATCCATTGGTTATAAGACCTAAAACTATTGTCCACAACCCACATGCAATAATTATATTACCAAATTTGCCCATAGTTTCATTAACTTTACCCATTCCTTTAATTAGTACAATACCTAACACTACTAACATTAATCCATAAAAAGCATCTGTTAGGCAGAAACCAAAGAAAAATGGGAACATTATAAAAACAAGGACACTTGGATCAATCTCCCTATATTTAACTGGAGAATACATATCAACAAGAAATTCATAAGGCTTAACAATTTTCGGGTTATTATGAAGGACTGGAGTCTCAGAATCATCTTCACCAATATCTTCAATTTCAACAACACTATGCCCTTCAGTAGATAATTCAATTAAATTTTTAGCTTTATCTACATCTTTAAGAGGAAGCCATGCCTCAAGCATTACAGTTTTATTAGTTTCTCCAAATGTGGAAAAAACTTCATTTCTTTCTTTTTCTATTTCAAGTTGTTCTTTAAGAACAAGAACGTCATCATCATACTTTTCAGCTATTTCTTTAAGTTTTAAAGATAAATGAGATTTTTCTTTCTCCAAAGAGATTAATTCTGAATCTGCTAAACTAATAACATCATTTGGCTTACCACTTATGTTATCAGTCTCAAATTTTTCAAAATCAAAGGTTCTAATTAAAGAATATAAATCATCTTTAAATTCACTTAAAGTGACTAATACAATAATTTTCTTTAATTTGTCTTCATCAGGAGTATCAAAAATTAAGAATTTGTCGGTTATTTTAGCCGATTCTTTCTTAAAATTATCTACCGATTCAGCATCAATTCTACCAACAACAGTAAAAGTATATTTAGTTTCATTTAAAAGACTTAAATCAATATCTAAATCTTTTAATTTAGTTGCTAAAAGTTTATTTGATTTAAGTTCACTCTTTTTATTGTCAATAGAATTTAATTGATCTTCAATAACTTTAGTTTTGGATTCAACTTCATTTAAAAGAGATTCAGCCTTATTAACAAGTTTTTCACTACTAATAACTTCAACTTCAGTTTTTTTAGGTATATTTGGACTTATAAACGATTTTATCATGTCTTTAATACCAACATCACCAGATGATGCATCACCTAAAAGTTCTGATAGTCCACTACATTTCATTAAAAGTGAAGAAATTTTACCTGTCAATGCTGTAACCTTAGAAGGATTTAAAAGTTCAGCCCAATGAGGATCTTGCTGAATGCGTTCTGATATATCACTTATCTGAACAATACCTTCTTCATGTAATGAATTTACAATAGGAGTAGAGTATTTATTTAAAGTTACTACTTTAATTTTACGCATTCTCGCTGTCTGAAACATTATCTCACACTATAAAATATTTTTTACAATAAAGGATGAAGCTTCATCTACTTTAGATAGAGATGCACTTTTAACGGATTTAACTTGATCATCTGCATTGTCAATGATAGTTTTAGCTTCTTCCTTAGCTTTTGCTTCTGTATTAGAAATAATACTTTTAGCTTCATCTTTAGCTGATTTTTTAGCTTCTTCCAACTTTTCACTGGATTTTATCTTAGATTCTTCCATTAACTCTACAGATTTATTTTTAGAATCTTCAATAAGCTGATCAGCATCAAATTCAGTCTTTCTTATCACTTCGATAGCATCTGAAATTGCTGTCATGATTAATCACCATCAATATAAAAAAATTCTATAAAGTATTATATATAACTTTTACTATTAATTGCGAAGATTTGGACTTTTGTGAAGTTTTTTAAAATTTTCTTACTAAAAATTTTCTTACTATATTTATAAAAATTTTTTATTCTTATTAATTTATATTTTTTATAATTTTTAATTTTTTATAAATTAAAATAATTTTTCTCAAAAGCTCATTACTTTTTGACAATCTTCTATTCGACTTTTAATGTCAAAATAAATTATGAAATATTTAAAATATTAAGCTTTTTAATAATATTGAAGCTTTTAATATTCCTTTTGCTTTTAATATTCCTTTTCATTAGTATTTTTGTTAAATATATTAACTTTATTTGAAGATCTTATTTTTATAAAACCTTATTTTTATAAAATCTTATTTTTTATAAAAATAGATTTATTCTATATTATGTGTGATTACATATAAATATTTTCATCTTTATCTTTTTCATCTTTTTCCTAAAATTCTTTTTCTTTGGTTATTTTTACTGTTGAATTTTAATATAGTATTTTATATTACGATGTTTTGTAAAATTATTTTTTTTTTATTTATTATATAGTGTATGAAATAATGTTTGTAAGTAATGAGATTTTTTAAATTACAGCATAAATGTCAAATTTTTAATTAAAAAAATTATAATTATTATTTTTAAAAATAAATAAATAAAAATTA
>JAITOM010000058.1 GCA_031289975.1 Methanobrevibacter sp.
ATAATTTTTCTAAAATATTGTTTAGTTAGACCTAAACCTTTATATACTAAGTAAAATAAATCAATGTTTAGGTCTGCATAAAACTTTTTTATGTGGATCGAAAAATAATTTAAAAAAAAATGAGAGAGTTGATAAATAATGAAAAAAATTCTAAGTTTGCTGATTATAGCTTTAATGCTATCTACAACAGTTGCTGTTGTTTCAGCTACAGATGCTAAAGACTTCAAGGTAAAACCTGATCAATTGTTTTTTTGCAGAACTACTAACTATGCAACCACAATACACGTCTGGTTTTATGATGCTGATAAAAATGAACTTCCATTGCTAGAAGAGGATAGAGGTCATTGTAGTAGTGATCAAAGTATTAAGAATTTAGCAGCAGATAAACTAGAGCATGGTGCTTACTATATGACAGTTTATATGAAACCATATGCTAAGGGTACATCTTCTAAAACTTTTACGATGGTGCCAATCCAAGCAGCATATTTCGATTTTTCAGGTCTTTTAGGAAGTACAGCTAAACTTAAGTGGAAATTTGCTGATGGTAGCTGTGGCCAATATAATTGGGCTTAATTTTTTAAGAGAAATGTTGTATTTTTAGAAAATAATATGGTTTTGATCTTGAAATATGATAAAGAGGATATTTGAAAGGATATTTACATCCTTCAATTTTCCTCCATAAATCTAACATCCTAAGAAAAAATGAGAGAGGTAATCATAATATGAAAATTATTGGTTTGTTGATAATAGGTTTGGGTTTGTTGACAATAGGTTTAATGTTATCTACAACAGTTGTTGGCTCAACTAAAAATACAATTTTAGTTTTTGGTGGAGTAATGAATAATGTAACAAACGATAATGTTTTTGATAATGTTTTCCATCATATTAATAAATCTATTTCTACTCTTGATCTTTATAGTAATGCTGTTAAACCTGAATATGAATACAAATATAAGGCTAATTCTGAAACTGATAATGATGAAGATTTTTCATTAGAAGACCAGGTGAATAGATCTTCATCAAATCAGACTATTTTAGTTCCAATCAATCATAATATTGTAAGTAATGCAATTGAAATAAAACATAATTTAACCATTAAAGGAGATAGTGACTTCCCTGTAAAACTTAATGTAAGCACGGTTAAAGGTGTATTTAAAGTGTTAGGAAATACTACTTTGAATTTTGTAAGTAAAGCTGTAAGTAATGTAGATTTAACCATAAAAGAAGATAGTGGTTTTCCTGAAGATTTTTCATTAGAAGATCAGGTGAATAGATCTTCATCAAATCAGACTATTTTAGTTCCAAGTAATCATAATGTTGTAAGTAATGCAATTGAAATAAAACATAATTTAACCATTAAAGGAGATAGTGACTTCCCTGTAAAACTTAATGTAAGCACGGTTAAAGGTGTATTTAAAGTGTTAGGAAATGCTACTTTGACTTTAGAAAATGTTGAAATTGATGGCTTAAACATTGATAACAAATGTGAAATTATTCATAATAATGGTAATTTAATTTTAATTAATTGTATTTTTGATAATAACTCTGTAAAAGATTTAACTAATGGTAGTGTAGGTGATAGGGGATATGTTATCTATAATTTGGAAAATTCTAATGCTACTATCAATAATTGCACATTTAACAATAATAATTTAAGTTTTGGTGATGTAATAGCTAGTGAATTAAGTGGATATATAACTATATATAAATCTCATTTTAAAAATAATCAAGGTAAAGCATGGGGCTCTGTTTTAAAAAATAATCAATCAGGTAATGTTATTATAAACGAATCAGTTTTTGATTCAAATAGAGGTAGATGGGGTGGTGTTATATATAATGCTTTATTTTCCAATAAAAGATTAAAAATTGAGAATTCTAATTTCACTAATAACTTTGCTGATACAAACGGAGGAGCTATTTATAATATGGATGGTGCTGGCTTTAATATGTATAATTGTTCTTTAAAAGGAAACACTGCTCAAGAAGAGGGTGGTGGAGTATATAATAGTAATTGTGATGATTTTACTATAGAGACTTCTGTTTTTACTAATAATTCTGCTGTTAGAGGAGGGGGTGTTTATACAAGCTCTGCGGTATCAAATATTGGAAATTCTGGATTTTACAATAACTCTGCTGGGTCAGGTGGAGCTATTTACAATGCCAACGGTAAAAAATATTCTTATGTTTATGATCATTCTTTTTTTGAAAACAATGGTGATAATAAACTAAATAGCTATGGTGGAGCTATAACATTAAATAATGCTAATTATCAATTCACACAATCTTATTTTGGAAACAACAGTGCAAGTAAAGGAGCAGCCATATATCTTGGTGAAAATACTCAAATTTATCTAAAAGATGATATTTTCAGATTTAATAAATTTAACAATGATTCTCAATTCTCATCTTCTTATGGTGGAGCAATATGCAATATAGATGGTGATAGAATAGATATAGTAAGAACAAAATTTTTAAATAATTCTGCGAATTCTGGTGCTTCAATATTTTCACGCTCTCATCTATCAATAAATGATTCTCAATTTATAGAAAATTTTGCTTCATCTGATGGAGGTGCTATAGTTACAGGAAGTGGAAATAATCCTAATGTTAAAATAAATATAATTAAAACAATATTTGAGAAAAATAAGGCTCAAAAAAATGGTGGAGGAGTATATAATTTAGGAGTTGGCACATTAATCCAAGATTCTACATTTAATGAAAATATTGCAGATAAAGGAGGAGCCGTATACAACACTGGAAATAATTTCAGTGTTAATAATTCCTCTTTCAATAATAATATTGCAAATTCAGCAGGTCGAACATTCTATTTTGATGCATTAAGAATCTATCTAAATAATTCGCATATAAACAATCAAAGAATAAATCTTACTGGATCTGAAGTTTATGCAAGCGACCTTAATAAAAGGTATATATCTATATCATATGACTCAGCATGAGTAAATCTGGAATATAACTAATTAATTAAAATATATTTTTATAAGAAAATAATACATGTTTATATATAAAATAAAAAGTATTAAATAAAAGTAAAAAAAAAGGTGAAATGTTTTATGAAATTCAAAAAAACAATAGCAATAATTGTTATTTCCATACTCCTGTTAAGTATATACTCCCAAGCTGTTATTGCTGCTGAAATTATAAATGGAATTAATAATACGGGTTCGAATCCTTTAAATAGTAACGGTATTCATAATATAAACGATGATACTAATTCTAACTTATTTAACAAAAGCCAAAACATGATTTATGTTGATAATAACACTGAAGAAAATCATTATCATGATTTACGAACAGCAATTAACAAGTCCAAGGCTGGAGATATTATTTGTATTGAACCAGGTTTTTATAAAGGTAGTGAAAATTCAAACATAACAGTTGATCATGAGTTAACTATTGTTGGTAATAATACTAATAAAATAGGAATAGATGCAAATAATACAAAAGATAATAGATACACTAATAATACTTATTTTAGTAGTAACATTGTTTTTGATGGTGAAAAAATAAATAACTTTTTCACTATAGAGAAAAATGTTAACCTAACTCTTCTAAATCTAACTTTTACAAATGGTGCTTCCCAAAGCCATGGTGGGGCTATAATCAATAATGGAACATTAACCATAGACCATTCTTCTTTTCTTAATAACAGTGTTATTAAAATATCTGATGATAATAATGACTGGTATGACAATCCTCATGGAAGTACTGAAGATCTTAAAAATATATCTGATAGTTCAAAAAGTTTTGGTGGAGCTATTTATTCAACTAACCAACTTACAATTATAAATTCTAATTTTGAAAATAATAGTGCAGGAGAATATTCCAAAGGAGGTGCAATATTCAATCTTGGTGAAAAATTAGATATTAATAACACACTTTTCAAATGTAATGGTGCTTATGATGGTGGTGGTGCAGTATTCAATAAAGGTGGAAGCTTGTTAGTTGATCATTCAACTTTTGAACTTAACTTTGCTTCTACTGACACATCAAGTAGTGGTGGAGGAGCAATATATGCAGAAGATACCAATATTAACATTAATAATTCGATTTTCGGATTCAATATAGCTTCCAGATCTTATGGTGGAGCTATAAACAATAAAGATTCTTCTTTAACATCTAATAACAATTATTTTATTGGTAATATTGCTGATGGTGGTGATGGTGGAGCCATATACTCACTTAGAAATACTGAAACTTTTATAAATGGTAGTTTATTTCTTATGAATAATGCATCAGCTGATGGTGGTGCTATTTATCATAAAGCAAGTAAATCATACAACATTCAAAATTCTGCTTTAATA
>JAITOM010000228.1 GCA_031289975.1 Methanobrevibacter sp.
TAAAGCATTTTAAGAACTTTATAAGATAAATACAATATTAAAAAAGGACTTTTAGTTAATACCTATATTTGAATAAAAAGTTGGAAAAATAATTTATCAGTTGGATTTTTCACATCCCCGGAATATGTAACCTAATTTCTTATTTTTAAGACACTATAAAAAAAAAAGAGAATGGAAACTTAAAATCTAAAATTTGGTTTTTAGGCAGAAAAAATTCAGACCATACACACATTACCAAATTTTTAGCCTAATTTCTTAATTTAAAAAATTTTCTATTTTTTAAATGATACTTAATTAAGTATGTCAATTTTGATAGTAATTTAGTTACATAAGCTTAATCAACAATAATTTTCAACTTTATTATAGTGGTTTTGATAAAGTTCTTAATAAATAAACTTTTTTAAAAATAAATATTATTATAATATATTTATTTAAAAGTAGTTATATTAATCAAAATATATTTATATTATTTAAAATTTAAAATTATAGATTTTTATAAATTAATATTTAAAATTAAATAATTTAATAAAAAAGATTATCATCCCAAATTTAAGAACTTTTCCAAAATGACTATATTTAGAATTTTATTGGTGTTATGGATGAAAAAACCAAAAATCATATATTGAAATCAGCACATATATAGTTCATTGAGAATAAAAATAATTGTCGCCCAATTTCAATTATAATTTTTTTATTTTTAAGAATTCAAAAACTTATCAATAATACCATAATCATCTAAAAGTTTATCTAAATCATACATACCATTGGATAAACGATATTCCTTTAAATAAATTGGAGTATTATTTATATGTCTAATAGAAATTACTTAATCATTTTGATTTCTATAGTAATTTGGACTTAAAGAATTATTGTAGTTATATTTGTATGATGATATGGATTCATAATTTAATTTATCATGATTATATAAATCATTTAAACTTGAGTGATGACTTATTTGATATGGATAAAATATATTTGAAACATAAGGCCACATTAAACCTTTAACTGTATAATAGTATGCTCCTAATCTACCGTATTCTTTCCATGCAATCTGAACAAAAAGAGGAAAACCGCAACCAGGATTTAAATATGGTGATTCCTGTCTTGATGTTCCATGATAAAACATAGGTATTGGTCCTTCTTGACCCCTACTTTTAGCTAAGTCACTAACATATTTTAATGCTTCATCCAATGTATCAAAAACAATTCCATCTGCTTTATACTTATATTTATTATCTGGAATACCAAATAAAAAAGTTGGAATAACATCTCCTAACCAATCAACATCGGTCCTATAATCTGGATCAACAAATGTTAACTCTATTAGAAGTATTCCATCAGGAGCTAAAACATCTTCATCTTCATCTTCATGAAATCTTGCATAAGTAGTTCCTCCAGCATAATGAACCACTAAAGCACATTTTGTACCACTTTTTGCAGCATAAGATGCAAGAACTTGGCTACTTCCATGACCAGGATACATATCAGGATTTCCTAATTTATTAACAGATAATCGACCAACAGGTTCAATTAAACTATTTTGAGTCACATACCATAAATTAAATCCAAATAGTAAAATAAGTATCACAAATGCAAGGGAAATTAATTTTGAAAATTTCATTTAATCACTAAATCAATATAATAACTTATTTATTTTAAATAATTAATTAATAAGCACTGTTTAATAATAATATTTAAATATTTTAATGGGTTATAAGATTATATAAAATGATTTATAACTATTTTACAATTAAAAATATAATGGGAAATGTTATAATAAGAAATACTATAAAACTCCTAAATCACCCAGTAGAGAGATTAAATCATGAAAATAGTAATAAATAACATTCTTGGCAATAACCATTATATTTTTCATAATCTGCTTTAGATATTTCAATACCACAGTTTATACAGTATTTAGTTTTATCTTCATGCATTTGCATCAATCCTTATCTTATGAGTTTTCAATAAAGTCAGACACTGAAATCAAAGGTATAAATTCTGTATTTTTAGATTTAAAAGATTTCAAAGCTCCTTCTTCTCTATCAACAACAACAAAAATTTTTTTTACAATCCCACCAACATTTTCAATAGCTTCAATAGCTTTTAAAATAGAAGTACCAGTGGTTGCAACATCTTCAACAATCACAACATTGTCTCCAGACTTAATTTCCCCTTCAATTTGTTTTGAAGTCCCATAATCTTTCTTTCCTTTTCTAATCATTAAAAAAGGGATTTCAGATTCTAAAGAAATAGCTGCAGCTATTGGAACAGCTCCAAGAGCAGGACCTGCAATCCTATGGATTTTATCATCATGTAATTTTTCATTGATTAAAATAGCTATCACTTTAAGAATTTTTGGGTTTGTAATTCCTTTTTTTATGTCTATATAATAATCACTTTCCTTACCTGATGATAAAATGAAATTCCCGTATTTGATAACATCATTTTCTTTTAAAAGTTTAATTAATAGTTCTTTTGAAGCCATAATTTCATTCCATTGATTAGATATTGAAAATTAATATTTTATTCTAATTAAAATAGATTTACTCAATAGCTATCTTCATGAAATTTTAATATAAGATTTAAATTAAAAAATCATCATCAAATGCATCTTTAAGTAGAATTTTATCTCCAATAGCTTTAATCATATCAAAAGGAATAACATTTTCTGCTTTACTAATATTCAAAGTACTTGTCAATCCACCTTTTTTTATAATTATTGATTTAATTTCACGGGTTTGTTCATCAAATTCCATGTCATGTACTTTTCCAACTATTGCTCCAGTTGTATTAAGCACTTCTTTTCCAACAACATCATGATTTACTTTCATATTAATTACCTCTTATAATATTATATATTATTTATATCATATATTTTAATATATTATTTATTTAATTATACTATCTTAAATAATTATATTACATATTTTAGTTTAGATTATATTAAATATTTTATTTTTAGATTAATAATTAATTATAAAAAAAATAAAATTAATCAACAATATTAAACTTTTTCTCCAATATTATAATTAAGATAAAACCTATTAAAGCAATAACTAAAGTTATTATTAAATGTATAGAAATTGAAGAGCTAATTAAACTTTCTTGAATTTTTTCATAAGGTAATCTTAAAGTACCAATCATAACACCAATTAAAAAACCCATTGTAATTTCTTTATAATTGTTAAGAAGATAATCTAAAAGTTTGGAAAAGGACAATATTCCAATCACAGCACCTACACAGAAAGTTATAATCTCAGATAAATGGAAATTATGAAGTGCATTAAGCATATATTCATATTGTCCTAATAATAAAAGTAAAAATGCTCCTGAAATTCCTGGAAGAATCATAGCACAAATAGCTATTGATCCAGAGAAAAACAAAACAATTAATGAATGATTAGCAGATATAGGATTTAATCCTACAAAAATATATGCTAATATAAAACCAATTATTGAAACAATAGCTATTTTAAAAGAGACCTTAACAATATGAGTATAGAGTATATACGTTGAAGCCAATATTAAACCTAAAAAAAATGCAAAAGTATAAACTGGATAAACTTCCATTAGATAAGTTATTAACTTAGATAAGCTAATAAGAGCAATAGCTATTCCCGAAAACAATGGTATAAATAATTGAAAATCTATTTCATCAATTAATTTATCTTTAAATCCTGATAGATCACCTTTTAATAAAGGTTTTATAAAAACAAATTTAATTTTTCCAATTCCATGAATTAATCTATCATAAATTCCAGTGATTAAAGCTATTGTTCCACCTGAAATTCCAGGAATAGAATCAGCACACCCCATGATAAACCCTCTAATAAAAATTAATAAAGATTCTTTAATATCTAGTTTCATTCATATATCTCCTTATTTTCATTCATATCTCATTAATTATAATTTTTTAATTATTTATTTTATAATAGTGGTGGGGGCACTGTAAAATTAGCATGGATTTTCACAATTGAAAAATTGAAAACAGACGATAAAAGTTTAATGACATGTATATGGGCTTAATGCTTTTATTCTAAAATCCAAATTCCAAATTGTGA
>JAITOM010000279.1 GCA_031289975.1 Methanobrevibacter sp.
TGATTGAAATGAAAACAAAAATTTATAGAGTAAAAGGTAATTTTGCTTTGGGTGAAGAAATTCAAATTTTTACAAAAGAACTTAAAGCAGTAAATGAA
Source organism: Methanobrevibacter sp. (assembly GCA_031289975.1). Lineage (GTDB taxonomy): Archaea > Methanobacteriota > Methanobacteria > Methanobacteriales > Methanobacteriaceae > Methanovirga. Next base: position 99 of record JAITOM010000279.1, read on the forward strand.
AAAGACATATATGAAAGAATCTACGCTGAATTTGGAAGTAAACATAGAATTAAAAAGAATTTGGTAAAAATAGAAGAAGTTAAAGAAATAAGTAAAGAGGAAGTTATAGATCCTTTAATAAAAGCAATTGTTTAATCAAAACAATTGTTTAATCAAAACGAAGGTAATCAAAATGGAAAATCCACAAAATGAATTAGAAAAGATCATGAACCAGATTAATGTTTATAAAAGACAATATGAAATGGTACAACAACAAGTTGATAATATTCAAGCATCTTTAAATGAGATTGGAATTTTAGAAGCAACCTTGGATGATGTTCAAGGTAAAAATAATTTAAATACATTAGTCTCTGTTGGTGCAGGTTCTTTTTTGGAAGCAGAAATTAATAATACTGATGAAATTATTATGAATATTGGTGCAGGTGTAGTTATTAAAAAAAGTATTAATGATGCTAAAAAAACTACTGCTCAGCAAAAAAAAGAATTACAACAGAGTTTAGATAAAATGTTAGCTAAATCAGAAGAAATAAGTCAAGTTATTTCTCAACTTTCACCAAAAGCTGAAGAACTTATGATGAAAGCTCAAATGGGTCAACAACCTCAAATGAGTATTTAATATTTTTTTTAAATTTAAACATTATTCATTATATTACTTTTAAAATATTATTAACTGCTATCATAATTTACTATAGTGGTTTTGATAAAGTTCTTATAGTAATTTTGATAAAATTCTTAATAAACAATTTTTTTTTAAAAATAAATATTATTAAAAAATAGCAAAAATTAGAAATTTTTTGACTTATAAAATCATAGATTTTATAAATATTAATTTAAAGTTATTTATATTAATTAAAATATACTCATATAATTTAAAATTATAGATTTTAATGAACTAATATTTAAAATTAAATAATTTAATTAAAATTAAATAATTCAATGAAAAAATTATCATTTTAAAATTTAAGAACTTTTCTATAATGATTATATTTAAATAAAAAAAATTCAAAATAAAAAAATATTCTAATAAGGAATCTTTAATTTTTATCTTCTTTATTTTTTCTATATTTATAATATAATGTCTATATTATAACATAATGAATATTGAATGCAATTAAATAATATGCAAACTATTTACTTTCTTTATAAATCACACTTTTATAATTCATAATAACATTTTTATTTAAAATTAGTTTAAATAATACACAGTTTTTTACTTAAAATTTTTCATCAATATACTTTTCTATTTTTTTTTAAGTGTTTTATAGTCATTTTGGAAAAGTTCTTAAATTTTGGATGATAATTTTTTTTATTAAATTATTTAATTTTAAATATCACTTTATAGACATCTATAATTTTAAATTTTAAATAATATAAATATATTTCGACTAATATAAATAATTTTAAATTAATATTTTTTAACAATATTTATTTTTAAAAAAGTTATTTATTAAGAACTTTATCAAAATCACTATAATTTAAATTTTATCATAATAACAATTTATAATTTAAAAAATTGAAAAGAATTTACATAATAATTTATAAATATTTATATAATCATTTATTAAATGGTATTTGGGGTTAATATCTTGTTTGAGTCATTGAAGAAGAAATTTAGTAATGCAACTAATAAACTTACAAAAAAAGTTTCAGATGAAGCAAAAGAGGATAATAATATAGATGGAAAATCTTTAAATGAAATTAAAGAACCAACAAATCTTGATAGTGATGAATCTTTAAAAAAAGAACAATCAAATATTGATGAAGATGAAAAAGAAATTGTATCCAATGATGAAATATCGGATGATAATGAAAAAAAATCTGAGAAAAAAAGTTCATTTAAAAAGTGGATACCTTCTTTTAAAAAGAAAGAAGAAACTAAAGAAGATATAAGTTCTACTGATGAGGATGTTTTAGTTGAAGAGAAAAATAAATCAATTTTTTCATTTATTAAAGAAAAAACTATCTCCCAAAAGGATCTTAAAGATATACTATGGGAACTTGAATTAGGTCTTTTAGAAGGAGATGTAGCTATTGATGTAGCTAGTATTGTTGTTGAATCAGTGAAAGATGATCTTGTTGGAACAAAAATTGGAAGAAGTGATGAAATTGCTGACATTACCTATAATGCATTGAAAAATGCTGTTTCTAAAATCATCGATGTTGATGGTAAAAAAATGACTAAAATGTTAGAAGAAGCAAAAGAAAAAGGAGAACCATTAATTGTAATGTTCGTTGGGATAAATGGGACTGGAAAAACAACAACAATAGCTAAATTAGCTAATTATTATTTGAAAAAAGGTTATACTCCTGTTGTTGCGGCTTCTGATACATTTAGAGCAGGAGCTATTGAACAAATCACACATCATACTGATAATCTTGAAATTAAAGTAATTAAACATCAAAAAGGTTCTGATCCAGCAGCAGTTGCATATGATGCTATTGAACATGCTAAAGCTAAAGGAAAAGAATTGGTATTAATAGATACTGCAGGTAGAATGCAAACAAATACTAATCTTATGGATGAAATGAAAAAAATAAAAAGAATCGCGAAACCAGATATAATTATATTTGTTGGTGATGCATTAACAGGTAATGATGCTGTTGAACAAGCAACTAAGTTTAATGATGTAATAAATATTGATGGAGTTATTTTAACCAAAGCGGATGCAGATTCAAAAGGAGGAGCATCACTTTCAATATCCCATATTATTCAAAAACCAATAATGTTTTTAGGAATGGGTCAAGGATACGATGATATTATTGAATATGATCCAAATTGGATGTTAGAACAACTTTTTAGTTAATATACGAACTTTTCTAAAATGTCTAAAGAAACAAAATAATTGAGTTTTTTTGGGGTAAAATTAATATTATAAAATATAATAGGATAAAAAAAATCATATTTTCGATTTCTCCTTTATTTATGAGAGAAATTTAATGAAGTCTATGATTTAATGGTTTAAAAGTTTGTTAAATACTTTTTACATAACTAAAAAAAGACGAATAAACATAGTTCTTGAATTATTAAATTTTAAATTAAATGCTCTTTACCTTTTTCATCCATCAAAAACACCTTAAATTAAGTAATAACAAGAATAGATGCAACAGTTATTAATTAAGATCCCAATTTTTGCGAATAATGGTTTGCAAGTTCTACTATTTAAAATTTTCTTATTTGAGAGGATGTCAAAGAGTATGGAGTTTTTTAAAAATTTTGGATTTTTATAATATAAACCTTAAAAAATTTATTTATTAATAATATTATCTTATTTTATAATTTAAAAGTTTAATATTCATTATTCCAATTTATAAATTATAGTGTATGAAATAATGTTTGTAAGTAATGAAATTTTTTAAATTACATCATAAATGTCAAATTTTTAATTAAAAAAATTATAATTATTATTTTTAAAAATAAATAAATAAAAAT
>JAITOM010000310.1 GCA_031289975.1 Methanobrevibacter sp.
TCACAATTGAAAAATTGAAAACAGACGATAAAAGTTTAATGACATGTATATGGGCTTAATGCTTTTATTCTAAAATCCAAATTCCAAATTGTGAATTTCCATCCTCTTTTTACAGTGCCGTGGTGGGTTTGATAAAAAGTTCTTAATAAATAATTTTTAAAAATAAATATTATTAAAATATATAAAGTTTTTAATAAATAACTTTTTTAAAAATAAATATTATTAAAAAATATTAATTAAAAATCATTTATTTAAAATAATATTAATTAAAAATCATTTATTTAAAATCATTTATTTAAAATTATTTATTTAAAATTATTTATATTAATTAAAATAAATTTATATTATTTAAAATTATAGATTTTTACAAATTAATATTTAAAATTAAATAATTTAATAAAAAAGGTTATCATCCAAAATTTAAGAACTTTTCCAAAATGACTATAATTACAAATATATTAATTAAAATATATTCATATTATTATAAAATTCATTATTATTACTTATAAAATTTAATTACTTATAAAATTTATAAAATTCATTATTAATTATAAAATTTAATTATAGATTTTTATGAAATGATATTTAAAATTAAATAATTTAATAAAAAAAATTATCTTTAAAATTTAAGAACTTTACAATAATGACTCAATGCTGTCAACTTAAGAATTTTTGATTAAAGTTTCTATCTAAAATCTTGCTTATAAAAGTCTCATTTTTAATTTTAATCCACATTTAAAAAATAATTTTCTTAAGTTGACAGCCACATAATGACTATAATTGTTAAAATTTAATTTTTTATAATAAATAATATTCAATGTCAAATTAAAATTTTTTCATCACTATCACTTAAAGTTCTTAAATCAAACCAATTTTTCATTAACTCCCAACTGAATAATGCAAATCCATCTGCACCACCATCAATTGCTGCTTGACAATTGATTTTTAATTCAGTCACATTTAATGGTTGTTCATTATCATCACTAACATAATCCTGAATACCAATACAGGTATTTGCTGGCTTTGATTTTTCACTATAATATGTAGCTATTTCTTTAATCCAAGTGAAATTCTTTTTATAGTTGCCTGTATAAGCCATAGGAACAATAACATCAACATGATGAGATAATTCACCAATGTTCTGACCATAAAATTTAGCTCCATCTTCTCTTTCAGGCATGACAGTGATTGATAAGGTTTTATTGGTGTATCTTAATTTATCATCCACCATTGTCACAAATTTTGTGATTGCATTATGACCATTTACACCAGTATCCCACCAACCATAATCATATTTATATGCATCTCCAGGATACCTTACATAATCCAACATTATTCCTTTAACACCAACTATTGAGGTATAATTTTCTATTTCATTTACTTTCTTGTTAAAATATGGATAATTAAAATCTTTTTTACTTGTGTCAATAGGGTTAATCCATGTTCCATTATAAAAACATTGCACCCAAAGATGAACAGATATATTCTTAGCTCCAGCATCAGCTATCCATTTTTCTACTGCAGAAACACCAAATCGTTTAACTGCACTTTCATGAAGAAAAATATTTTCAACACCATTTTCAGCTAAAACATCTAAATTAACTTTCCCTATACCATAACCATTTATCCATATTCCATTTTTAATATGTTTTCTTTCTCTTAAATCTAAATTTAAAAAAGCAGTTATTAAAATAATAGCTAAAACAATTCCAATCATTATAATTTGTTTTCTATTAAGTTTCATTAATTATTCCCTCAATCATTATTTCATTTCTCATTTATTAAGTTTATTTAATATTAAAGTAAAATTCTATCAGGATTTGTATAAATATTAAATTTTTCTCCTCTTAAAAATCCAATCATTGTAATATTAGCTTCTTTAGCAACAGTATAACCTGAAAGTGTTGGAGCTGCATTTGAACCTATTAATGGAATTCCAACTCTTGCAATTTTAATTAGCATATCAGCAGGCATTCTTCCACTGTATATTATATATGAATTACTAAAATCTATTTTTTCTCTTGCTCCTGCTCCAATAACCTTATCAACAGCTACATGTCTACTAACATCTTCCCTAAGAATTGAAATATCTAATTCATTATTTATAATCATTGCAACATGTGTTCCACCTGTTTTTCTCCAAGTTATAGCTTTATCTGTTAATGACTTCATATTTTCTAATAATTCATCTGGTTCTATTTCAAAATCAGATTCTACCCTGTTAATATAATCAATTTTAGTTCTCCAACCACCAAAACAATCTGAACCCACCATTAATTCTTTTCTAATATCAAAATCCTCAAGGTTAATTTTAGCTGTAATTTGTCTATCATCCACTTTTAATTCTTTAATATTATCAATTGTAGTAATTAATCCTTCTCCTAACATATAACCTATAGTAAAATCCTCTAATGAATTTGGACTAATTGAAAAACCTCTACTTAACTTTTTATTAATAGTTAAATTGATTGTCTCATCGGCAACTATTACTTCTTTTTCATCATTATAATAATTTCCATTATCATATTTAATAGCTTCAACAGTTTCTTCCATTTCCATAAAATCACAATATTCTATCTTATAATTTATAGTAATTTGTTTAAAATGTTTGTAATTAATCATTTATTTTTAAATATCTTATTGTTGAAAATTTATTTTCAACTTAGGAGAATTTATTCTCCGTTTTTAAAAATAATAATTATAATCTTTTTAATTAAAAATTTAATATTTAATGGTGTAATTTAAAAAATTTCATTATTGAACTTGTTCAATTAGAAAATCTGAAAGATTTTCTTTAGTGAAATTTTTTATTTCATTTAGAAAAACGGAGTTTTTCTTTAATTTAAAAATTTAATATTTTTAAATTTAGAAAAGCAAAGCTTTTCTTTATTGAAATTTTTTATTTCAATTAGAAAATCTTTGATTTTCTTTACTTAAAAACTATTATTTCATACACTATAATATAAATATTCTTATATAATTATTAAAAGTTTTTTAATCCATTGTTTTATTTCTCCACATTTGAGGATAAATTCCAGGCTTCATAAAAACTTTTTCTGTATCAAACATTAATCCAGAGTCTGATGTGATTATTTCTTCAAAGCTGAAAAGTGGTTTTGCGGATGCTACTAATTCTCCTTTCATGGTTTCAATAACTACTCTTTGATATTTTTTTATTTCTGTAGAAAGTGCATTTATACCACCAGATGCAAGATTAGCACCATTACATATAGCTTCAACTGCAGAATCCTTAATAATAACAGTTGGTAAATGTTCAATGGCTTTTTCCATTGGCATCACAGCACTTCGAAGATATGATTCATTATTTTCTTCTTTCCAATAATAAAAAGCATCAGTTAAGTCTTGTAAGGTAATAATATTATCTTTTTCCTTAAATGGACCAGCACGAATCCTTCTAAGTTCTGCCATATGAGCTCCAACACATAATGCTTCCCCAATATCATGACAATATGTTCTTACATAAGTTCCAGCTTCACAATCTATTTTAAAAAGAATATCTCTTCCATGAATCTCTAAGATTTCAATGGTATATATATTTCTAACTCTTAATTCTCTTTTAACAGCGGATTTAAGAGGTGGAATTTGATAAATCTTCCCTTGAAACTCATTAAATATATTATAAATTTTTTCTTCTTCAACATCATTATGCAATGTCATTATTGCAATGTATTCTTTAGATGCTGAAGATAAAAGTTGCATCACACGAGTAGCTGAATTTAAACCAAGTGGTAAAACTCCTGTAACTTTAGGATCTAAAGTACCACCATGCCCTGTTTTTTCAAGATGTAAAATTATTTTAACCCATGAATCTATTTCATGAGAAGTTGGACCAGAGGGTTTATCTAAGTTAATTACTCCTTTATCTAAATATTCAACAATAGGTCTTTTTGTAGGAATATTACCATATTCATGGTTTGTTTTACTTTTAGATTTAATAACAATTTCTTTCATAATAAATCATCATTTTCTTTATAATAAATAATTAAGTTTGTAAATTGGTTCATGTTAAATATAGGGGTTTTATGTTAAAAGGGAGAAAAAAAATTATAGATGTGATTGTTTATTGTCTTAGTTATTGATAAATATTTCCAATGGATCTTAATTTTTATAATTTTTTTTAAAATGATTTTTTTTATAGTGGTCTTGATAAAGTTCTTAATAAATAATTTTTTTTAAAAATAAATAATTTAATAAAAAAATTTATAATTCGAAATTTAAGAACTTTTCCAAAATGACTATAAATTGAATAAATTTATAATTTTTTTATATTTTAATGTAATATTATATATTCAAATAAAAGATTTATAGTTTCAAATAAATATTATTAAAAAATATTAATTTAAAATTAGTTATATTAATTTTTATCTATTAATGTGAGAATCTTCGTTTTTTTTTAACGGGATTCATTCACACTTTTAGCACATTATATCCACTTTTATAACTTATTTACATACTTTTCAATCTTAATCCAATGGATATCAGACCAAATAGTAGTGTATGGGGTTGAGGACTTCAAAATATTTGAAGTATTCATCTTCTGACCACCATTCTTTTAATAAATTTATTTTTCGTTTTATAAACATGTTATACACCAATTGAAATTCAGCAATATTTCTATTCCACTCACAAGGAATGGTATCCGTTCACAGTTATTATATTCTTC
>JAITOM010000360.1 GCA_031289975.1 Methanobrevibacter sp.
AAAATAAATAAATAAAAATTATTATTTAAAAAATTAATTTAATATTAATTTGAAATTTATAAAAATAAGATGTTTAAAAATAATGATTACTTACAAACATTTTTTACATCACTATAGTAAGTAATGCAAATACTTCTAAAATAAATTATAGTTACTTTTAATTTAACTTATAGTAGTTTTGATAAAGTTCTTAATAAATAATTTTTTTAAAAATAAATATTATTAAAATATATTTATTTAAAATTAATTATATTAATTAAAATAAATTTATATTATTTAAAATTTAAAATTATAGATTTTCATGAATTAATATTTAAAATTAAATAATTTAATAAAAAAAATTATCATCCAACATTTAAGAACTTTTCCAAAATGACTATAATTAAAATTTTGCAATATGTCGTGTGCATGAGCCTTAAAATAATTTTTCAAAATATTGAAAGAGAAAAAAATATTAAAAGAAAATATTATATATTAAAAATTTATATTTTATAATTAAAGTTTTTAACTTTTATAATATTTAAATGATATAAATTATTAAATATAGACCATATTTCTTACAAATGCATTAAAACTTTTATTTTACTATACTCTCAACTAAATACCATATTAATATGTTATAGAGAAAAAATATTAATTAAATACTGAACAAGTCAAACAATGTGATGAAAATGAAAGAAGTAATTATTTGCGAAAAGCCAAGTTCATCAGAAAAAATAGCTAAAGCTTTATCATCTAAAGCAAAAAAGGTGAAATACAATAAAAAAGTAAATTATTGGGAAATTGAAGAAAATGACAAAAAAATAACTGTTTTGGCAGCGGTTGGACACCTTTATTCATTAACCCCTAAAAACCCAAGAGAAAAAATCTTCTTTGATTTAAAATGGGTTCCTTTATATGATATCGATAAGAATAAAAACTATGTTAAAGATTATATTAATGCAATTAAAAAGTTTTCTAAAGGTGCAGATAGATATATTCATGCCTGCGATTATGATATTGAAGGAACTTTAATTGGATTTAATGCTCTTAAATATGCTTGTGATAGTGATGCTCTTAATAAAGTTCATCGAATGAAATTTTCCACTTTAACAGAGAAAGATATTAAAAAAAGCTATGAAAGCATGATAGAGTTAGATATTAATAAAGTTAACAGTGGAATAGCAAGACATATTTTAGATTTTATATTTGGAGTTAATATATCTAAGACATTAATGCAATCTGTTCGTAGGGTTAAATCAAGATATTTGACTTTATCTGCTGGAAGAGTTCAAACTCCTACTTTATCTATTTTAGTTGATAGAGAAAAAGAAATTCAGAAGTTTATCCCTGAACCATATTGGTTAATAAAAGCTTTATTAGATCATGACATTGTAGCAGATTATTCTAAAGGAAAAATATTTGATAAAAAACATGGCGAAGAAGTATTTGCTAATTCTAAAAAAGATAGTCTTGCTACTGTTAAGAATGTGAAAATATCAAAAACAAAGAAAAAGCCTCCAGTTCCATTTAACTTAGGAGGATTACAATCTGAAGCTTATGCTGCTTTTGGTTTTAGTCCAAAAAGAACACAAGTTGCAGCTCAAAAGCTTTACACTGGAGGATTCACATCTTATCCTCGTACATCATCACAAAAACTTCCAGAATCATTAAATTTACCAGATATACTCAAACAACTTTCTAAAAATTCTGAATATAAGAAACATATTTCTAAATTACCTAAAAAATTAAAGCCTAATGAAGGTAAAAAAATTGATGCTGCTCACCCTGCAATTCATCCTACAGGAATCTTACCACCCAAATTAGATAAAGATGAACTTAAAATATATGATCTTATTGTATATAGATTTATTAGTATTTTTGGAGAAAGTGCGGAAATTGAAAGTATGAAAACAAATTTAGATATTGGTGGTGAAGATTTTACATTTAAAAGAAAAAGAACCTCATTTTTAGGTTGGTTAGAGCATTATCCTTACTCTAAAATTGAGAATGATGGATTTCCAGATATTAAAAAAGGAGATGAAATTAAGATCAACAAAGTGAAATCTGAACAAAAGGAAACAAAACCTCCTGGAAGATACAATGAAGCATCTCTTGTTAAAGAACTTGAAAAAAGAGAATTAGGAACTAAAGCAACACGTGCAGATATTATTGCTAAACTTTATGATAGAGAATATATTTCAGGCAAAAAAATTGAGGTTAATCAGCTTGGAGAGAATATAATTGATACCCTTAAAGAATACAGTGAAAATATAACCAGTGAAAAATTAACAAGATCTTTTGAAAAAGACTTAGATAGGATAATAAATGAAAAAATAACTAAGGATAAAGTTATTGATAATGCAAAAGATGAAGTTACATCTATCATAAAAGATATTGAGAAAAATGAGAATGAAATCGGTAATGGACTTTATAATGCCTACCAACAAAGCAGAATAATTGGAAAATGTAGTTGTAAAGGAGATTTAGTAATAAAATACTCCCCAAAAAATAAAAGTACCTTTGTTGGTTGCTCTAACTTCCCTGATTGTAAAACAGCTTATCCTTTACCTCGTGGAGCAAATGTTTTAAAATCTAAATGTGAAAAATGTGGTCTACCTATGATCTCATACGGAAGACCAGTTAAAAGATTTTGTTTAGATCCTAAGTGTGGAAGAGATAATGTAAGTTATAATCCTGAAATTGTTGGTAAATGTCCTGAATGTGGAAATGATTTAATAAAACATTTAGGAAGATATGGAGAATTTGTTGGTTGCTCAGGTTTCCCAAAATGCAGATTTACATCATCTGTTGCTGCTTTAGAATCTAAATTAAATGGTGATGAATCCAATAAAGAGAAAGTTAAATAAGTTAAAACAAACTTAAAAAAATCAATTATTAATATATTCATTATTGAAAAGGGTACTGTAAAAAGAGGATAGATTTTTGCAACTGAAAAATTAAGAAATTAGGCTAAAAATTTGATGCGCCGTATATGACCTAAATTTTTCCTGTTTAAAAATCGAATTAAAAAAATCAATTATTAATATATTCATTATTGAAAAGGGTACTGTAAAAAGAGGATAGATTTTTGCAATTGAAAAATTAAGAAATTAGGCTAAAAATTTGATGCGCCGTATATGACCTAAATTTTTCCTGTTTAAAAATCGAATTTTAAATTTTAGATTTCCATCCTCTTTTTACAGTACCTGGAAAAGTTCTTAAATTTTAAAATGATAATTTTTTTTATTAAATTATTTAATTTTAAACATCATTTTATAAAAACCTATAATTTTAAATTTTAAATAAGATAAATAAATTTAAATTATATTCCTTATTGAAAAGTTCTTAAATTTTAAAATGATAATTTTATTTATTAAATTATTTAATTTTAAATATATATTTATAAAAATCTATAATTTTAAATTTTAAATAATATAAATTTATTTTAATTAATATAAACAATTTAAATTAATATAGTTTAATAATATTTATTTTTAAAAAAATTATTTATTAAGAACTTTATCAAAACCACCATAATTAAATTTTATCAAAATTCAACAACACAACTTTATTTTTTCTATAATAATCGAATTATATTATTTTAAATAAAGTTTTATAATCTAAAATGAGGAAAATATAATGAAAATCCTATTTTTAAACTTGCCATATAAATTTGAAATTAGTAGATCGAGTAGATGGCCTGAAAAGACAAAGTCTGGAACTTTGTACTATCCCTATTATTTATCCTATGTTGCAGGTGTATGTCAGTCAAAGAATATTGAGGTAAACTTAGTGGATTGTATAACAAAAAAATATAACCTTGAAGATACATTAAATGAAATTTCAAATTATGAACCTGACTACATTGTATGTGAAACTACAACCTCGACATGTGCATACGATTATCAAACATTAAATAAAATCAAAAAAAACTTTCGTAGCATTAAAATAATAGTGGGTGGAACACATGCAACAGTTTTACCAGAAGATGTTTTAAGTGAATGTGAAGGTGTATCCTATGTAGTTCGTAAAGAATACGATTATATTATTCCTGAAATTTTATTTAATCAAGATATTAGCAAAATCAAAGGTGTATCCTATAGAGATGACGACGGAAATATTATTCATAATGATGATGCTCATGTTATAGAAGATTTAGATAAACTTCCAATGGTTTCTAAGATTTATGAGCAATTCTTAAATGTAGAAGATTACAGGTACGCATTTGCTCAAAAACCAATGATTCAAATAGTTAGTGCAAGAGGATGTCCAAATCAATGTAATTTTTGTTCTTATCCTTCAACAATGGGAAATAGATTATTTAGAGCGAGAAGTGTATCTAACTTTGTTGATGAAATAGAATATATTTGCAATAATATGAAAGAAATAAAGGAAATATTCATTGAAGATGACACTTTCACAGTGGATAAAAAAAGAGTTGAGGATATTTGTGATGAAATAATTAAAAGGGGATTAAAACCAGTTTGGTCATGTAACACAAGGGTAGATCTTCCATTTAACACTATGGAGAAAATGAAAGAAGCTGGTTGTAGATTATTAGTAGTTGGCTATGAATCTGGTTCTCAAAAAGTTTTAGATGATATAAAAAAAGGTATAACATTAGAACAATCCCTTGAATTTGCAAAAAACACTAAAAAGTTAAAAATTAAAGTGTTTGGATGTTTTATGATTGGTCTAAAAGGAGATAGCTTAGATACAATTAATGAAACCTATGAATTTGCAAAAAAAGTATATCCTGACATGTGCTTCTTCCAACAAGCTGTTCCATTTCCAGGGACTGAATTTTACAGTTGGGTAAAAGATAATCACTATTTAATAACTGAAGATTACTCTAAATGGTTAAATAAAGAGGGTTATTTAAATTGTTTAGTTGATTATCCTTATGCAAATCACGAGGAAATTGAGAAAATTCGCGACAATTTAATGAGTAAATACTATTTTTCATTTACATACATCTTTAAAACAGTTTTAACTAATTTAAACTGGAATGAACTTAAAAGAATATCTATAGGAGGATTTAATTATATTAATTTCAGAGTTAAAAAGAAGTTCAAAAAAAAAGAAGTTCAAAAGTAGTTAATTAGTTTACTATTAAGATTATGTTAGTTTTCTCTTAGTTTTTTTTAAATCTTTATAATATTTGCTTGATTAATTTTTATATTTAATTATAACCAAATAACAATCAATTGCATTCTATATCCATTTAATAATAAAATTTAAAGAATTTTAGGGGTTTATGAATTAAATGTACTATATCAACATGTTATATTTAAAATTTTTTATAAACCAATAATATATTTCAGTATTATTCTATTGACACAGTCACAATAGTTAAAAATATTACAGAAACAGCGATTGGAGTTTTTAATATTACATATAAAATTAGTATAATAATAGCTATTTTTAATGCTGAAAAATATTTATGGGAATCTTTGGATTCGATTATTAACCAAACTATGAATTTAAATGACATAGAAGTTATAATGGTTAACGATGCTTCAACAGATGAAAGCAAAGATATTATTGATGAATATAATGAAAAATATGAAAACTTTGTAGCCATTCATTTAGATGAAAATATAGGTGGTGCTTATGGTCCTCGTAATATTGGACTTAAAAAAGCTACTGGAAAATATATAATGTTTTTAGATTCTGATGATAGCTATCTAAATAATGCTTGTCAATTATTATATGATAAGATCGAAAAAAATAATGTGGACATTGTTTTTGGAAGATATTTACGAATCGATCCAGATAAAAACCTAATTAAAAAATCCTACACTCCTTATCTTGATGAAATATATTTAGAATATAGTGATGATATTTTTAATCCTAATAATATGTCAGGATTTATCAGATTTTTTTGGAAAACGATTGTTGCTAAAATGATTTATGGTAGAAGAATAAATAAAGAATCTAAAGAGATTAAAATAAATTGCCTACTAAAAGATCCTACAATATTGAAGATACTACCTTCAATTTGGACAAAAATATTTAAAAGAGAACCAATAGAAAAATACAATATAAAATTTCCATCATTTATTTCAGGAGAAGATTTAAATTTTATAATTGAATATTATTTTAATACAAATAAAATTTTATTTTTAAACAACGATGTAATTTGCAATCATTTCATAAGGGATAAAAAAGATGATAAGTCAATTACAAAAAAAATAAGTTTTAAACTAATTTATGATTCATTGAAAGCATATTCAACATGTTCTGATTTATGCAATGAATACAATTTCAAAAAAACTTATATATTATTAAATCCTTTTTTATTAAATTGGATAATAATATTCTTAAGTTATGATGGGAATATTAAACAGAACAAAATACTTTTAGATGAAGTAAAGAATATGAAAAAAGAATATAAATCTAATTTAATAGGGAATTTAATTTTTAATTCAATGATTCTATTAATAAAACTATCAAATCTTAAAAAAAGAATTTAAATAAAAAAAATTATAAAAATTAAGTAAATACAAACTTTATATATTAAAAATAAAAAAATTAGAAATCTTCTTCTGAATATGATTCTTCTACAGCATGTGATTTTCCTGCTTTTCTTGATTTAATAAATCTGAATAAACCTATAAAACCTGCAACAAAAACTAAAACTGCACTAAATTCAGGTGAACCCATAGCTATCATAGAACCTATACCAGCTATAATTAAAATTACAGACATTATTTTCTCATTTTTAAAATAAAGTGCTGAAGCAACAATAGCTAAAATAGATAAAATCAATACAACAACTATTACAGGATTTTGAAAGATTTGAGATAATCCTTTTACACCTGACATCTGTATCATCATTAATAAATAACCAAAAACTTGAGTGAAAGCACTTATCCCACCTATAAGACCTAAAGCTCTCAAAATTACAGTTGATTGGTCATTATTTGATTGTGCATTAACCATTAAAAAACCTCCTATTTATTATATAAATATTATTATAAAAAAATATTTTTAATCTTTATTTATAAATCAAATTTTTTATTATAAACAAATTTTTATAAAATTTTATAACTTTAATAGATTTAAAATATAATATATAAATAGTTTGCTATTATTAAGTGTAAATTTTTGTGTAGTTTTTTAAAATTTTCTTACCTCTATTTATAAATGAAAGCAATTTTTTCCAAAAACTCCATAACATTCCCATATTACCAAATTAAAATAAAACTCCAGACTTCTAACATCCCTTTATTTTATATAATCGCTTCATTTAATTTTAATTAATAATATATTATCCATTTTAATAAATATTTAATTATTATAATTTATAGTGGATTCGATAAATTTTTTAATAAATAACTTTTTTAAAAATAAATATTATTAAAAGGTATCATAGAAGGAAACTTGAATTTTGGCAAAATCATTGCTTTAAATTTTCTTTTATAGTAGTTTTGATAAAGTTCTTAATAAATAATTTTTTTAATAAATAATATATTATTAAAATAATATTCATTTAAATTAGTTATATTAGTTAAATAAATTTATATTATAGTGATGTAAAAATGTTTGTAATTAATCATTTTATTTTTTAAATATCTTATTTTTAAAAATTTCAATTAATATTAAATTAATTTTTTAAATAATAATTTTTCTTTCTTTATTTTTAAAAATAATAATAATAATTTTTTTTAATAAGAAAAATTTTCATCCAAAATTTAAGAACTTTTCCAAAATGACTATAAATTTAATTTTTTTAATTAAATTTCTTATTCTTAAGGAATAATTAAAATAAAACATTTAGATTTTAAATTAATAAAAATATAAAAAAT
>JAITOM010000092.1 GCA_031289975.1 Methanobrevibacter sp.
ATATTTAGATATAAATTAAGAGGAAAATCTTCTATCTGGTCTTTAAAGTAATTAATTGATTTATTCAACTTAGATTGCTTTGTTTCTAATAAGTCTAACACATAATCAAAGTAGTCAAATTCCTTATTATTTGTAACCTTACCTTTGTAATATAAATTAATTAGTTCATCAATAAATACTTTAACGGATCGTGCATCTGCAATAATATGATGTACATTCATTAATAATTCTATTTCTTCATTGTTGTAATATATTTCAAATCTGAATAATGAACCTCCAAATAAATTAAATGGTTTGTTAAATTCATTTTTAATTTTATCTGTTAGTTTTCTATTATGAATTTCTATATTTATTTCATAATTTTCATTTTTTGATAAATATTGTTATCTTGAATGATGAAATGTGTTTTAATATACGGATTAAGATTAATAGTCTTAATTAAAGCATTTCTAAAATTAAGAACATCTCCTTTAAAACTCAAAATCATAAAAATATTATCATACGAATTTTGTGAAGAATTCAAAACTTTAAATAAAAAATTTGATTGTTGTGGGCTGAGTGGATAATACTCTCTAAGCTCATGTTTATTATATTTAATTTTGGATAGTGGATCTTGTATTATTTTTGCTATCAGTTCAATATTACTATCGTCGTTAAGTAAGTCTAATATATTTAATTCAATCTTATACTCTTCAAATACTGCATGTATGAGTTTTATTATTGACAGTGATGTGAATCCCATATCTATAAAACTGTTTCTTACTCCAAATCCATCATATTTTAAAATTTCAACACAGTAGTTAAATATTTCTTTTTCCAATTCATTTTTTGGAGGAATAATTTCATCTAAAATAATATCAGAGAATTGTGGTTGTGGTAATTCCTTAATGTTTATTTTACCAGAAAGTAATAGTGGGAATTTAGGTATATATATATCTGTGGAACCATCCATTTTGGTAGTTTATCTTTTAAATGTTCATTCAATCTTTTTTTAAGATCGTTGAGTTTTTTATTGTTTAATTTTTTATTGGTTGTGAAATATAAAGTCAAATATTGATCATTTTTTAATTCGTCTTCTATTTTTGAAATTGTAGTAAATATTTTTCCCAATTCAAAGCTGTTATCTATATTATTTTCTATTTCACCAGATTCTATTCTTAATCCTCTAAGTTTAAGTTGATTATCAGATCTTCCAATTATAGAATATTCTCCATTCCCATTTAAAATTGCTAAATCTCCTGATTTAAAGTATAAACTATTATTCCGTTTTATGAATTTTTCTTTCGTAAGTTCAGCCTTGTTCAAGTAACCTTTAGCAACTGATAGTCCACCTATATACAACTCACCAGTAATACCTGAAGGTAGTGGATTACCATCAATATCTACAACCATCTCTAAAACACCAGTTATAGGTTTACCTACAGAAATATTATCCTTATTCAAATCCTTATTCAAAATTTTTATATTGGCATGCCCAGTTTCAGTAATGCCATAAAGATTATATAATTCTGCATTACTTATTTCTTTAAATTTTTGAATTAAGTTAATATTAAATTTCTCACCTGCAATTATCACTGTTTTTATTTTTTCTAATACTTTTAAGATATTTTCATTTTCTAAGTACTCTTCTAATACTGAAGGCACTATAACAAGTGCATCAAATTCAGTTTTCTTATGTAAGTTAATTAAATTATTGGAGTTTTCCCAAGTGTTTAAAACAATTTTTAATCCATTAAATAAAAATAAAAATAAATTAGTTATAAATACATTAGTTACATTGTAGTTAATCATGAGCAAAAGTTTATTTTCTCTTTTTAAGAATTTATTAATTAAAGGATCGTATGCTATTCTATAAGCATAATTGGAATGGCTAATTAAGACACCTTTAGGCAAACCTGTTGAACCTGAGGTATAAATAATAGCTGAAATATTATCACTGTTCAAATTAACGGATGGATTGTTTGTATTTTTTTCTTTTAGAAGATTATCAATATTAAAGTTTTCATCAGTTTCATTGGTTATTATATATTTCGCCCCACTATCTTCTACTATTGCAGTGATTCTTTCTATAGGATCATTTGGATTCATGATTATGAATGTTCCACCACTTTTAATTATGCCTAAAATACTTATTATTAATTTATTATCATGTTCTAAATCAATGATGACTCTATCTTCAACTTCTAATCCTTTCTTAAGTTACAAATAATAAGGAATTTGACTACTTTGATTATGTGTTAGACTTATTAGAAACAAAGCAATCTGAGTTGAATAAATCAATTAATTACTTTAAAGACCAGATAGAAGATTTTCCTCTTAATTTATATCTAAATATGAGGCAGGTTAAAGATGAATACCAAAAATTATCTTTATCAAAAGGAACTTTTATTGAATGTTTGAATTTTCCATCACCATCTGCAACTAAAGAAACATTAGCTAAATCCAGTGAATTGGAAAATGACATTCGAACATTTAAGTTTGGTTCAGTTACTCCTGAAATCAAAAGTGAAGTGTCATTTTCAGTCATATTAACTGAATCTAAATCTAATTTAGTGGATGGTCTCTCAATATGTAATGAATCACTATTGTTTAATTTATTTTTAGCGGATGCATATATCTTTATATAGCAATCTGTGACATTTTGAGGTATTTCTAAATCATATGAGAGCTTACCATTAGAATCAACTGTTAAATAAACCTTGCTTAAATTAAGATTACTTGAATCTATATAACCAGTTGCATTAACATCAGTAGATCCATGTAATGTATAAATTGTCTGATTTGCATCAATAATGGGGTTTGTTTGGTTTAAAGATAATGCTGTTAATTCTGGTTGGTTCATGATCCCACTAAAACATAATATTAACACTCCAAACACAGCTATAAAACCAATTATATACATTAAATTCATGATAACTCACCTTTTATCTGCCACGAAATGCACGAAATTTAGTAAATAAGTTATCACCAAATGAGGCGAAAGTATCATCTTTCTCTTTTTTAGAAGCCCCTAAGGTATTATCTTCATTTTCATATATTTCAACCCGTTTATAACCATGGACATTTAATTGTATGCGAGGAGCGCACAATAAACCTCTTAAGAAAGCAGTCATCTCTGAAATATCCTCATAATAAAGACTCGGAAAAGCATGGCTGCTGAATAAACCCCCACCTGTAGCATCTATATCTAAATGATCTAATCCAACGACTGCAAATCCATAATAAACATCTTCTTTCTCTCCCGTTCTTACTACTGTATTTCCATGATAACCAGCACCACTAACAGCATCATTAATAGCTTTAATTTTAACTTTATATATGTGACTATGTCCATATCTTTTCACATATGATTTATATCCATCTGTATCCATTTTATCATCACCATCAATTTTTCTAAGTAAAATCCCAACTCTTTTTTGTATATTTTTGATATTACATAATTATCTTGAGTTTCTGTAAATTCTATTTGAAAAAAATGTGAGAGTTGAGTTAGACAATTAAAATTTTTATATATTGGAAAGATTTTTAAAAAAATAATATTCTTCCCATGTTTATAATTATTATAAACTACTCCTATATAAAGGTATTGCTTTTAAATCAATATTTAAATCTTATTAATTATTTTTTATTTAAATAAATAATAGTTAAAAGGAATTATTTAAAATAGTGAGGAATTAAGCTATTTTCATTGAAAAATCTACCCCCCCTATAGGTTGTTTTAGGATTAAATAGCTATTTAATAGCTTAAAAAATATAAGATAATTATTTTCATGATATTTTAAGAGTAATTATTTATCTATTTGCTATTTTATAAAAAAT
>JAITOM010000093.1 GCA_031289975.1 Methanobrevibacter sp.
ATTTTTTATAAAATAGCAAATAGATAAATAATTACTCTTAAAATATCATGAAAATAATTATCTTATATTTTTTAAGCTATTAAATAGCTATTTAATCCTAAAACAACCTATAGGGGGGGGGTAGATTTTTCAATAGCTTAAGCAATAGCTTAAGCCCTCACTATTTTAACTAATTCCTTTTAACTATTATTTATTTAAATAAAGAATAATTAATAAGGTTTAAATATTGATTTAAAAGCAATACCTTTATATAGGAATAGTTTATAATAATTATAAACATGGGAAGAATATTATTTTTTTAAAAATCTTTCCAATATAAAACTGAGTTGAATTACTTAATGAGTTGAATTACTTAATAAATAGATTATATTATAATAAAACAATTGATAGTGTTCAAATAGCTGTAGTTTACAATTTAACTCATGCAATAATATTTAATGATGAATATTAAAGCATTAATTTATAATGTAGCAACACTGGTTAATCAAGAACTCCCTATATTATACCAACTACTATTAATTAGTAATTCAATCAGGCATAACAACAAATGTTAGAGTAGTTAGAGGTAATTATAAATGACAGCGAAAAAAAATTTTGATAGAATGGACGAACTAAATAAGGCTATTAGCCACGAAGGTTTTGGTAATATGAATGAAAAAATTATTAACAATAGTACTAATATGAATGAAAATATTATTGTTATGAATAATAATATTCTTAAATTGTTAAAAATCCAAAAAGAAATATTGGACGAAGTGAAAAAAGATAAATTATAGTTATTATGGGATTAATAGTGAAAAATTATTATCTCAGAATATATTAAATCAAATAAGAGACAGGGATAAAATGGATTTGTTAGATATTATTAAGTTTGAAGGTGATGATCAGACTTTGGTTTGGAAGCATTCTAAGGAAGATTTTAATACTCATAGTCAATTAATTGTTCATGAGTCACAAGAAGCCATACTATATAAAAATGGTAAAGCATTGGATTCCTTTGGTCCTGGCAAATATACTTTAAAAACTGAAAATATTCCTTTACTTAGAAATATTATTAATATACCTACTGGTGGTCTCTCTCCTTTTCATTGTGAGGTTTATTTTATAAATAAAGCCACAGCTTTAAATGTGAATTGGGGCACCAGTAGCCAAATCCAAATATTGGATCCCACATTTAATATACCCATACATGTTGGTGCAAGTGGAGTTATGGAATTTGTGATAGCGAATTCTCGTAAATTCATAATCAAAGTAGTTGGAACAACTAACTATATTGATTCTATTAAACTTGCTAAATATTTCAGAGAAAAAATCGCGACTAAAGTTAAAACATATCTTGGGAAAATGCTAACAGAAATCAGCTATTTAGCTATTAACCAACACTTAGAAGAAATATCAGAAGCATTAAAAGATAAAATATCCGATGATTTCAAAGAATATGGAGTTAAATTAGTTAATTTCTACCTATCCAATGTCGTTGTACCAGAAAAAGATACCACAAAATTAAATGAAGTTTTAAATAAGAAATTAGAATATGGTACATTAGATTATAGTTGGGGTGATGAGCAAATAGCTGATATCTCAAAGAAATATGCATCTAATCCAGGTAATAAAGGATCTGGTGTTGGTGGTATGATGGCTGAGATGCCTATTGCATTAGCTTTTGGTGAAATGCTTAAAACCAACATCACAGACAACATAACCAATAACCTATTTAATAAATCAAAAGCACTCAAAAATGACAATAGAAATAATAATACTAATAATAATAGAGGTTTTTGTCCTAATTGTGGTGATGAAATAGAGGAAAGAGAAAAGTTTTGTTCTAACTGTGGAAAGCAAATAGTTAAAAAATGTGAAAAATGTGGTGAGAATCTTGAAGATAGAGATAATTTCTGTCCAAATTGTGGGGAGAAAATAAACTAATCTGCGTGGTGATTTTCATGGAATAATTAGTTATGATAGTTGTGGATGTCAAGAATTAATAGGTGAGATGATAATAGTCGCATGTCCAACATGTGAAAAAAAAAGTTTCCAGATCTAAAATTAGAATAAATAGAAAAAATTCAGCGGTGGATAGTTCTGTTAGTTAATTTTAAATAATAGAGAATGAATTTGTAGTTATTAGTTATAAAAATCAATTATATTGTATGTGGGGGTAATAAAATGGATGTAAATAAAGATTTTAAAAATAGAAGTGAAAAGGAAAATGAAGTTTTAATAGAACTTCATAAAAATTTGTCTAAGTTTTTTTGTGCTAAATGTAACCTTGTTGAAACATTTGGAAAATTTATGAGATCTGATCAAAAAAAATACTTTGATGGTATAATAAATGCACGAGAAATGCTATTTAACCATTTATATGAATTAACTGTAAATGTTGATAATTATTTTTACATTCCTAATGATTTGCAAGAATGTATTAAATATTATGTTAATTATTGTGAAAAAGAGCATGAAAATGGTAGTGATTTGAGAAGAATACATTTCAGCCCTATAACAGGTAACAATCATGCTGATGATTTAACATTTAAATATGTTGATGAAATTTTTTCTTTAACTGAAAAATATACTCATTGCGATATTAAAAAACCAAGTAATATTGATTGCAACTAATGTGATGATATCTACATTTAATTTATTTGACCTTCATAAATTATTATCACATTTGAAATAGTAGAGTTAAGTTAAATTTTAAAATTTTTTCTCCCTATTGAGATAATAGAATAATGGGGTGTTGTTAAAATATGATTAAGAAAAAATTGAATTTAAGTATTGCATGTATTATTTTTGTAATTTATACTGTATCTACAATGGTTTTATTTCAGGACAAGAACACTATATTTTGGATTTGTTACCTCTTTTCTATCTTGGCATTAATGTTGCAGATTTTAATAAATAATGAAATAATCAATATCAAAGAAACAACTATTAAAGAAATCAAGACTCAAGATTCTTTATTTAATAGTTTACCTTTATCAATTGTTTGCTCATCATATTATTTAATACAGTTATTATTAAGCATACTATTAATGAGCATTTCATCTTTTGAGTTGTCAATCATTAGTCAAATAATCCTTTTAGGAATGTTTTTAATAATTGCAATATTATTATTTAAAAGTAAAGATTATATAACTGCTAATGAAAACTTTGATGAGGAAAAAGTAGTTTTTTTAGAATCTGTAAGGAAAGAATTAGAAATATTATCCAATAAGGTTAAAGGAGATGATGTTAAAGATAATGAATTA
>JAITOM010000335.1 GCA_031289975.1 Methanobrevibacter sp.
ATCTTCACCTTCAGCTTTCCTTGCTTGAAATTCATCAAAGTATGCTGAAACAGGTTTTCCACAACTCATACATCTTATTGGAATCATTTACATCCTCATTAATTTTATTATTAATTAAATTTTATTATTAATATACTATTTATTTTAAAGAATTTAAATTATATTTTATAAGTATGTACTAAATTTTTTCTGTTAAAACCCTAAATTCCAGATGGTGGATTTCCATCCTCTTTCTACAGTGCCAATAAAATTATTATATCTTCATCAGTTGAATTTTTCACAGCCTCAAATTTTCTAAAATTACTATAATTATAAATTAAAAACATTTTAATTAATAATAAAATTAATTAATAATAAAATTTAAAATTAATTAATAATAAAATTAATTAATTTTTCTTATGAAATGCTAAACCAACAAGACTTACTGCTCCAAACAAAGCTAATAATGGAAAACCAGTGGTTTGTAAAGGTGTAGCACCATTTTTGTTACTATCTACTACTGGTACGGATTCTCTTTTATGGATAACGGTAAAATCTTGACCATCAATTATAGTAATCATCCCTCCAAGGACAAAGTAAACTTCTGCAGATAAATTATAATTTCCTGCAGCTACTTTCGGGAAAGTAAAACTAATAAGATCCTCGTATGGTCCACTTTGTTCACCATTTGATTTAAAATCACTCTTATATATTTTTCCATCCTCACCTGTTAGTGTCACAGATGCATTGAAGAAAGCTAATCCATCAGTACTATTATTAATAAGCAATATTTCTATTGGTTCGGCATCATTTGGATTTAATGTAGTTAGTCCTAATAATAAACTAGTTGATAAATTATCATCTGCGGCTAATGTAACCATACCTACACTACTAATAGCTAAAATAGCTAATATGACTAAACATTTTTTTTTTAACTTAATTAGAATTCCTCCTCTAAAATAATGAAAACTGGACGCAATTATTTTTTCTGAAACTATAGTGATATAAAAAATGTTCGTAATTAATCATTTATTTTTAAATATCTTATTTTTAAAAATTTCAATTAATATTAAATTAATTTTTTAAATAATGATTTTTATCTTTTTATTTTTAAAAATAATAATTATAATTTTTTTAATTAAAAATTTAACAAGCATGATCCACATTTAAAAACTTCATTACTTACAAACATTATTTAATACACTATAATTACAAAATTTAAAATTATAGATTTTTATAAAGTGATGTTTAAAATCAATGCTGTCAACTTAAGAATTTTTGATTAGAATTTCTACTAAAATCTTGTTTATATGTACTCCATTGTTTATATGTAGTCCATTTTTAGTTTCAATCCAAGTTTAAAAAAATATTTTTCTTAAGTTGACAGCATTGCAATAAAATATAATAATTTATATTATCCAGTTAATAAATATAATAATCTAATGAAAACTATTGTTAACACCATAATTCTTAAAGGATATGATTTGACTCCAATAAAATCAAACATTTTAATTGATGATGGAAAAATCGTTGAAATTTCTAATGAAGTTTTTGAAGGAGAAATAATAGATGGAACAGGGGCAATGGTTTGCCCAAGTTTTTTAAATGCTCATACTCACATTGGAGATTCTATAATTAAAGATTATGGTGATGGTAAATCTATTGAAGAATTAGTTAAACCACCTAATGGACTAAAACATCTATCACTTTCTAATAGTAGTGATGATGAAATTATATCCTCTATGAGAAATTCATTGTGGGATATGATTAAAACAGGAACTACCCATTTTATAGATTATCGTGAAGGAGGTTTAAAAGGAATAAAATTATTAAAAAAAGCAGCATTTGATATTCCTATTAACCCCATAATACTTGGAAGAGATCCTATTTTCCATGATAAAGAAAGGAGTGAAGATGAAATTAGAAAAATCACTGCAAAGCTATTAAAAAATTGTGATGGAATAGGTTTAAGTGGTTTTAATGAAGTTTCCAAAGAAGTATGTGAAATTGTAACAAAGGAATGTATTAAAAGAGATAAAATCCCATCCATTCATGTAGGAGAATATTTAGAGCTTCAAAAAAAATCATTAAAAGAAACTGGAAAAACTGAGATTGAAAGAGCTGTTAATCTAAATTTTAAACTTTTAATTCATAGTACATACCCAATAGGCAATGATTTATCCTTAATTAGTGAAAATAATAAGTTAATTGCTTTATGTCCACGTTCTAATGGAGCATTAAATTTAGGAATTCCTCCAATTAGAAATTTTATTGAACAAAAAATTAATATGCTGATTGGAACTGATAATATAATGTTAAATTCACCTAATTTAATGAGAGAAATGGAGTATACTTTAAAAATAATGAGAGCTTACTATAAAAAATATATAAAACCTAAAGATATTTTAAAAATGGCAACTGTAAACGGATGTAACAAATCAGATGATAATTTAGATAAAAAAAGTTTAAATTTCTACTCAACAGTTAATAAAACAGTTATTGAAGAAGACAACGATGCTCAATTATTTATAACAAAATTAATATCTAAAAATCCATATTTAAATATAATAAATAGGGTGGAAACAGATAATATAATTGCAATTATAAATAAAGATAAATTTTTATATTTGAATAATAGAAAATGATTAGGAAATGTCAAAATAATGACAGCAAATAAAAGAAAATTTAAGAGTATGGATTCTATTGACTATTCCGATACAAAAAATTGGTTAAAAATTGCAGAGAACCCGCAAAACCGTGTTGATATTTTTGTCCTCTCGCCGACAACATATTTTAACCCACTTCGAAGGTTTGCGCCGATTAGTTCTCATGCGATGCGGCATAGGATGCAAAATTTTTACGACGAGCAAGTCGCAGCATTTGAAAAAGTTGGAAACATCTTTTTTCCAGTTTATCGTCAAGCCAGTGCGACGATTCTCCTTCGCAAAAAATCCTCACGAAAAAAACTTTTGTCAAAAGTTCCCGATAATGATGTTCTCGCCGCGTTTAATTATTACCTTGAAAATTTTAACAACGGACGACCGTTTATCATCCTTGGACATTCGCAGGGTGCAGAACTCACCGCGAATCTTATTTTTAATCGGTTAAATTCACGTCCAGAAATATTGAAAAAACTTGTCGCAGCATACATCATTGGTTATTCCATCACTCCGCAAGATTTAGAAAAAACTCCAAGCCTTCATTTCGCGACCAGTGCGAGAGATTTCAATGCGATTGTTTCATTTAATGTTCTCGGCAAAGATGCAGATGCGAAAAAATTAGTTACTTGGCGAAAAAATTCTCTCGCGATTAACCCAATTTCTTGGCGATGCGATGAAACTCTTGCATCAGCAGGAAAAAACCTTAGCGATGCCCGACTTGATAAAACTTTCGGTGTCATCCGTGTAACGACAGAAAATACAAAGCTTATGCTCCCCAATCTCCCCATCGTCAATTCACTCTTTCCGTTTCCATCATATCATCTCTATGAGGTTAAAATTTATCAAAATTCGTTGGTTGAGAATATCACTGAATGCAGTCGTGTGTATCAAAAATCTTTGTGTGAAAACATCTAAAATGCTACTATTTTTCTCCTGCAGATTATTTTGTCTTCGGCTTCGCCTGCAACACTCTCTCCTTACTCGCATGCTTGCACAAGCACAGACTACTCGCTCGTCGGAGCGTCCATTCAGGGCGAGGGGACGCCGAGTGAAGAATCTCCTAAAGCAATAGAGATCCTGGCTTGAGGACCAGATGACACAAACAACCCCTAACTAACAACACACCGATCCGCATAGCCGAAAAACTTGATGTAGTCGATATCAGGGCTCACACCGCTCTGATCGAAATAAAAATATAATATTATTTATTTTAAAAAATAAAATATTTAAATTTATTAATTAATAATTTAATAAGATATTAAAAAATATTACTAAAAATCAAGCAAATAAAAATAAATGATTAATTACAAACTTTTTTTATTCCACTATATAATGAAAAGTTTGATAAAAATAAATTGTTAATTTTTTTATTATTCATATAATTTAATTATAATTAATATTTTATAAAGTAATATATTTTTAAATAATATTTTTAATAATAAAAGAATATGAAATTCTTAAAATATAAAATAAGATTATTTAGCAGTGAACAAATTTTTATACTATTTAAAAAACTTTAGTTTTTTAAGTTAGAATTTTTTTTTATTTCAATTAGAAAACCTGAAGGATTTGGTAGCGAAGATAGCTTAAAAATCAACGACTTCACGCCTCTAATTTTTAAAATTAAAATTTTAATAATAATCTAAAAAGAATATAATTTTATAATATTATTTTAATTTAAATATAAATATTTTTTTATACATTAATTCTTATTTAAAGTTTATTAATCTCTTTATTTATGAAATAGAATATTTAAAAATTTTGATAAAAATAATCATTGGACAGCCTCTTAATTCTTAAAAAAGTGATTGTTAAAAAATATATTAAAATTTTCTTAAAGCTATTATTTTTCTTAAAGCTATTAATTTTCTTGTAAGTATTGTTTATATGATATCATCGACAA
Organism: Methanobrevibacter sp.; assembly: GCA_031289975.1. GTDB lineage: Archaea > Methanobacteriota > Methanobacteria > Methanobacteriales > Methanobacteriaceae > Methanovirga. The sequence continues at coordinate 4,543 of JAITOM010000335.1, forward strand.
TTAATAGAAATAAATGATAAAATACTAATTAAAAAACTTTTAATGAGAAATTTATGGTTTTGATATTATTAATATCGTTCCAATTAGGATGGTTCTTAATGGTACAACTCGTAATGATAATGGGTTTTGATATTATTAATATCGTTCCAATTAGGAATAATATTTATGATATTTTAATAGTGCTGGTGATAAGATTTTAGATCTTTTAATAGCTTGTTTTTTAGGAATTATTTGTGGTTGTCTAACTGGTTTAATTCCTGGGATTCATGTAAATACAGCAGGAGCCATAATATTTACATCATCAACTTTTTTATTAAGTTTTACATCACCAGAGTTTTTATGTGTTCTATTGGTATCCATG
>JAITOM010000169.1 GCA_031289975.1 Methanobrevibacter sp.
AAAAAAAATAATACTTTTTTTTAATATTGGGGTATAGGATGATATGGAATGAGAAATACGAATGTATGGATATTGAGTCAAAAAAAGAATTGCAGCTTAGAAGATTGCAAAATATTGTAAAGTTTGTTTATGAGAATGTTCCATTTTATAAAAAACATTTTGATGAAGTTGGAGTTAAAGTAGAAGATATTCAAGAATTAAAAGATATTGAAAAACTTCCATTTACAACTAAAACAAATTTAAGAGAAGCTTATCCTTTTGCAATGTTTGCAGTGGATGATGATAAAATAATAGAAATTCATACGAGTTCTGGAACAACAGGTAAACCTACAGTATCTGGATATACAGAAAAAGATATTAATATATGGGCAGAAATTATTGCAAGAGGTATTATAATGGCTGGTGGTGGAAATAAAGATATAATACAGAATTGTTATGGTTATGGACTATTTACTGGAGGTTTTGGAGTTCATCATGGTGGAAGAAAAGTTGGGGCAACACTTATTCCAATATCTGCTGGAAATACTAAAAGACAAATTGAAGTTATGGTAGATTTTAAAAGTACAATACTTACATGTACTCCTTCTTATGCACTATATCTTTCTGAATTCCTTGAAAAAGAAGGTTATGATTATAAAGATATTAATTTGAGAGCAGGTTTATTTGGAGCAGAAATGTGGACTGAAGAAATGAGAAAAGAGTTAGAAAGTCGTTTTAATATTCATGCATTAAATATATATGGATTAACTGAAATAATGGGTCCAGGTATAGCTCAAGAATGTTTAGCTAAAGATGGACTCCATATATCTGATGATCATTTCTATCCTGAAATTATTGACCCTGATAATTTAGAAGTTCTTGAAGATGGTGAAAAAGGAGAGCTTGTTTTAACCACAATAACAAGAGAAGGAATGCCAATCATTAGATTTAGAACAAAAGATTTAACCTCACTTAATAGAGAAAAATGTGGGTGTGGGCGAACAACAGTAAGAATGTCCCGTATAACAGGAAGAACAGATGACATGCTTAAAATTAGGGGAGTTATGGTATTTCCATCACAGATTGAAAAATCATTATTTAAAATAGATGGTTTGACTCCAAATTACCAAATCATAGTTACAAGAGAGGGTATTCTTGATGAAGTAGAAGTTAAGGTTGAGGCAACAGCTGAACTATTTTCTGATAAGATTAAAGAATTAGAAAAACTTGAAAGTAAAATAGCTAAACATATTCATGAAGAAATAGGTTTAAAAGTAAATATTACATTAGTAGAACCTAACATTCTTCCAAGAAGTGAAGGAAAAGCCGTAAGAGTAATAGATAAAAGAAATTTTAATTAGGAGATTAAAAATTGATAAAACAACTTTCAATATTTGTTGAAAACAAAGAAGGTAGATTGAAAAAAGCTATTGATACTATTTCAATGGTAGGTGTAAATATTAGAGCTCTTTCAATAGCTGATACATCAAAATTTGGAATTTTAAGATTGATTGTTCAAGATATATCAAAGACTAAAAAGGTTCTTGAAGAAAATAATTTCATTGTAAAAGAAACAGATGTTTTAGCTGTTGAAATTCCAGATGAGGCAAAAGGTTTAAATAAGATATTGAATATTCTTGATAAATCTAAGATAAACTTAGAATATTTATATGCTTTTGTTAGTAGGAAAGATAATCAAGCTATTGTAATTATAAGTGTTGAAAATATTGAAGAAGGATTAAAAGCCTTAAATGAAGAGAATGTTAATGTTCTCTCTCAAAAAGATATTGAAACTTTCAAGTTTTAAACATCCTTAATATTTAAAAAATCTCTACACATTTTCACAAAAAATGACTATTGAAGCAATATAAAGAGGCAATATTTAATTTTAAATAGTTTTAATCATGTTTTATTTAGTTTAAAGCTTTTTAACTATTTATATATAATTTAGTTAAATTTTTAACATAAACAATAAAGTATTTATATGGCTATAAATCAATAGTATATCATCACTGCTGTTAAAATAAGAAAATTTATCTTAACAGCAGTGGTATATCAGTCGATTAATTGAAGTTATTATAAACTTATGATTGAATCTACTACAAAAAAAGGATTATGTACTTTGGGAGATCTTAAATATGGATGAGGATTTAAAAAAATATTTATTGAGAAATGGTATACTTTTATTGATGATATTTATGGTGATTATGGGTAGTTCATTATTAATCTTTGGAGAAATGAATAAATTAGTTGATAAAATAAAAGAGCCTATGAATTTAAGTCTTAATTTCGATAATGGTTCATTAGAAAATGTTCTAAAAAATACCTCGCATACGATTAATATCCCTAATTTTGAACAAGAAACAGAAAATTTTAAAATTGTTGCTCAAGATATAAACAATGCAAGTCAAAATCTAAAGGACATAGATCAGGATATAAAAGATGCAAGTCAAGACCTGAAAGATAGTGCTAAGAATATGTGAAACTCTCACTACCCTAAAGATTAGGAGCTTCTAAAGTTCCGTTTCACCAGAGTAAGCTTTAAATAGCTACGTTCTTTAAGTTATAATACATTCCTGTGATGCGTCAGCAGGTTTTAATATTGGAGTATTATTAAAAGACCTCTCATGTGGGTTACGTGGTCGGTTTATACTCTGTAAAAAGCTTTTAGAACATTGTCGAGATGTAGAATAGAAATATCATGACCAAATTTTAAAATTTGAGGTAATTTATTATGTATGTATATTGTATTAATGCAAATGGAGAACCTTTAAATCAAATTCATCCAGCAGAAGCAAGAAAATTACTTAAAACTGGTGATTGGCATGTTAAAAGTACAATTCCATTTACAATTAAAGAGAATTATATTGAAAATTGTTCACAAATAGGA
>JAITOM010000184.1 GCA_031289975.1 Methanobrevibacter sp.
AAAAAATTTAATTTTAAACGATTAAGAAAATCTATTCAGAATAGTAGCGCTGCTAAATTCTTTAATTTCTTAGCATACAAAGCTAAAAAGAATGGTAAGCATTTCATTAAAGTAGAAAGGAAATTCCCTTCCAGTCAATGTTGTAGTATTTGTGGTCGTAAAGTCTTAAAAACAAAAGACTTAAACAACAGAAACCCCAAATGTCCTATTTGTGACACTCAACATGATAGAGACATCAATGCAGCTATCAATATATTAAATAGAGGTTTGCAATTGTTTAAATCGCCCCTGGGTAATGGGTTAAAAGCTTTGAGAGAAGGAACTCCACAATATGAGTTCTAATCAACAAGAATCCCCTGTCTTTAGACAGGGCGGGTATCAAGGTACTATACATACAGGAGAATCACAGTGGATGACAGCAGGTAGTGGAATTTTACATGAAGAAATGCCAATTGAATCAGACCATTTCTTTGGATTACAAATATGGCTAAATTTAGCTCAAAAAGATAAAATGGTAAATCCAGAGTATTTTGATATAAATCATGATATGATAAAAACTGTAGATGAAGAAAATGTTACTGTTAGAATTATATCAGGCAAATACAAGAATGTTAATGGTGTAGGTACAAATCATCTTCAAGTAAATTTATTTGACATCACATTAAAACCTAATAAAGATATTCAAATACCTATCCCTAATAAACAAACATTGTTTATCTACATTATTGAAGGTGAAGGATACTTTGGTGCGGAAGGTAAAGATTATGTTGAAAATAGAACTGTAGCTATTTTTGATGAAGGAGATAGTTTTTATGGAAAATCAGGTGATGAAGGTATTCGATTTATCTTATTCTCTGGTGAACCATTGAACGAACCAGTTGCTTGGGGAGGACCAATAGTAATGAACGATGAATTAGAATTAGAAGAAGCATTCAATGAACTTCAAAATGGAACATTTATTAAAGAAAATCCGGAATAATATTCAAGATATTATCTTTCTATTTTACCTTCAATGAAATCATTAAGCATTTGCCCCGCTAACTCATCAGTAAATTGATGTGTTGGATGTTTCATTACATAAGAAGAAATAGCCGTTAATTCTCCCCCTATTTTCCTGTCAATAGCTAATTTACAGCATCTTATAGCATCAATCACACAAGCTGCTGAATTTGGAGAATCTTCAACACTTAATCTTAACTCAATGTTCATTGGAACATCACCAAATGTACGACCTTCCATTCGCAAAAAACATACTTTATTATCTTTTTGCCATGGAACATAATCACTTGGACCTATATGAATATTTTCAGAAGCTAATCTTTCACCAATAACAGATTGAACAGCTTCTGTTTTAGATTCTTTTTTAGAACTTAAGCGATCTCTATTAAGCATATTAAGAAAATCTGTATTTCCTCCTGTGTTTAATTGATATGTTCTATCTAATTTAACACCTCTTTCTTTAAATAAATTTGCCAATGTTCTATGTGTTATAGTGGCTCCTATTTGAGCCTTAATATCATCCCCAATAATTGGAATTCCTTTTTCTTTAAATTTTTCACTCCATGTTTCATCACTAACTATAAAAACTGGCATACAATTTATAAAAGCTATTTCTGCCTCCAAAGCTTTCTTGGCATAAAATTTTGCTGCTTTTTCTGAACCAACTGGAAGATAGTTTATGAGAATTTCAGCTCCACTTTCTTTAAGAACAGAACTTATATCAACTGGTTTTTCATCACAAATAAGAAAACTATGTTTATCATCATAATTTTTCATGTGTGGAGCAACACCATCTAAAACAGGTCCCATTGAAACTTTAACATCTGTTTTTGCTATCTCTTTTTGGAAAATTGTTGTGCAATTAGGTTCTGCAAAAATTGCTTCATCTATGGTTTTATTTACTTTTCTTTTATCTACATCAAAAGCTGCAACCACTTCAATATCTGAGGGTAAATACTTTCCAATTTTCCAATGTATAACTCCTTTAATGTTTTTTTCTTCTTTATCAGCGTAATAATTAATTCCTTGAATTAAAGAACTTGCACAATTTCCTATTCCAACAATAGCAACTTTTATTTTATTCAAAAAAGACCTCCACAAATATTACGAGAATTTTATAGTTAACTAACTCTTATTTTTTAATAAATAAATTTGGGTTATTTTGAACTAAAGTATTTCTTCTATCTTGATAATAAAATCCTGTTTCCATATAAGAGTTCGCAGACTCAACAAATCTATTAAATATTAATTCATTAGACGATGTTTGAACAGCCGATTGTAAATCTAAACTTGCATTAATCTTAGATTCCAATTCTTTTGATATTAAATCAATGTAAGTAATATAATTTGTGTTATTTAGATTTTTATAAGTTCTTTGAATATCTCCAATGTTAATTTTAGCATTATTAAAGTTTTCAATAGCTAAATGCACTTTTACTTTTGCAATTTCAGTATTATATGAATTTAATCCATTAACCGCAAGATTAAAATTTAAATCACCATTTTTCATGTTATCATTTAATTTGGGAATAATTTGATTTACACTTTCCATATCTGAATTAACACATCCACTAATAGCAATTACCAATACTAAAACAGATATTATAATAATTTTGTTTTTCATGTTATCATTTAATAGTTTTTATTAGTATACAATTTTTTAACTTTTATCATTTTAAATAAAATTACACTTTATAAAGTATATTGAATAAAAGTTTCTCTTTTATTTATTTGATTATAGTAGTTTTGATAAAGTTCTTAATAAATAACTTTTTTAAAAATAAATATTATTAAAAAATATTTATTTAAAATTAGTTATATTAATTAAAATAAATTTATATTACCTAAAATTTAAAATTATAGATTTTCATAAATTAATATTTGAAATTGAATAATTTAATAAAAAAGATTATCATCCAAAATTTAAGAACTTTTCCAAAATGACTATATTAATAATATATTAATTAATAATATAAATATTTATCTTATATTAAATATTATTACTTATATTAAAAATTATTATTTAATATTTTAATGCCTGCTCCATCACGATGATAATTTCCAAACTCTGTAATTTGTTTAATTTCTTCTGATGAAAAAATAGGGCCCTCCATACAAACTCTCCATCCAGTATTATCTACACAACACTGTCCACATATACCTATGGCACATTTCATGTATCTCTCCATTGAATATTGTCCATTAATATTATTATCCTCAAGAATATTAAAAATTCCTTTCATCATTATCTCAGGACCGCATACAATTGCCATATCATAAGTTTTATTTTTAAGTAAATCAATAGTTCGATTAGTAGCAAATCCTTTATATCCACAACTACCATCATCAGTGGATGTAAAAACATTGACTCCTAATTTTTTAAAATCATCTTCAAACAAGAGTTCACATTGTGTAATTGAAGCTATAACAACATCAACACTTTTATTTTTTAATTTAGCATGTTCAACAAATGATTTTAGAGGAGCCATACCAACTCCTCCCCCAATAGCTAAAATATTATCTCCAGATAATTTAAAGTTATTACCATAAGGTCCTCTAATGCCTAATTTATCCCCTATTTTAAGAAAATGTAAATTATTTGTGAATTCCCCAACATTTTTAACTGTAATACTAATTTCTTCATTATCTAAATCTATTTTAGATATTGACATAGGTTTTTCATCACCTCCTCCATTAAAATTCCAAACCATCATAAATTGACCTGGTTTAGGTATTTCTCTCTTCATTTCCCAATCAAAGACAAATGTTTTTATTGTTTGTGTATTAATAATTATATTTTTTATTTTTAAAATTTCATAGTTATTATTCATTAAATCTCCTTTCATTATTATTAACTTTATTATGTTTTAATTAATTATATTTCAATTGTACCTATTGTAAAAATAATTTTCCTAAATTTAAATTATTATTGGAAAATATATCATTCATCAAAAATATATTATTCATTGAAAATATATTATTCATTAAATTGATATTTTTTAATTTTAAGATAAAAATGTAATTATATTATTAAAATAATTAAATATTATTCTTTTTAAAATAAAATATTTGTTTAAATTAATTTATTAATAAAATGAATAAAGTTAAGTAATTGTTTAAAATATAATAAATTCTAAATTATTAATTGAAAACCTTCATAATTGAAAACCTTCATAATCAAATTTACAAAGCACTTTTAATATTAATGAGCATATCCAATCATTTCGTCGATTGATTTAAAACCTTTTTCTTTCATGAATTTAATTAAATTATAATTTATTTTAGAAAATATTTCTAAACCTTCATACATTATAGATGTTCCAATTTGTATAGCAGAAGAACCAGCATATAAAAATTCAACAACATCTTCATAGGTTTTTATTCCTCCAACACCAACAATTGGGATATTTAAATCATCATATAAATCATACACATGTTTAATAGCTATTGGTTTAATAGCTGGACCAGAAAGACCACCAAACTTATTTTTAAGTATGGGGACACCAGCATTAATATCAATTTTCATTCCTGGACCAAGTGAATTAATCAGTGTTATCCCATCACTTCCTGCTTTTTGTGCTGAAAAAGCTATTTCTCTAATATCAGTTACATTAGGCGTTAATTTAGTAAGTACAGGGACTGAAACACTATTTTTAACTGCATTTACAACTTCAAATGTATTATCTGGGCATTGTCCAATAGCTGAACCATATCCTGCCATTGCATGAGGACATGAAATATTTAATTCAATCATATCAATTAAATCTTCAATTTTAGAAGATACATGGATAAATTCATTTGTTGTAGAACCATAAATAGAGGCAATAGCTATTTTAGGATGTTTATTAATTTCAGGTTCATCATTGTTATCATCTTTACTAACTTCTCTATTGATTAGTGCTAACTCACCTTTAAATAAATCAACACCTGAACTTGAAAGTCCTACTGCATTTATTATTCCACCTTCAACTTCTGCTATTGTAGGATTTTTATATCCTTTATTAGGCTCTTTAGAGAAAGATTTTGTAACAACTCCAGCAGCACCAGAATTCAATACATTATTCATTGATGCAGCAGTAGTTCCTAAGATACCCGCAGCCAACAATAAAGGATTTTCCAATTTAATTCCACATAATTCAGTATTTAACATAAGCTCACAGAGGATTTAATGCATTATTTACTATTATTATTAAATACAATAATAAATAATATTTAACAAGCTAATCATATCAAGTTAATTATTTAATATTAAATCATTAATTATTATTTTTTAATAACTATATTAATAATAATATTTAATTAATAGCCTTTTTAAGCATTTTTAAATTAAGTCATTTTAAAAAAAAGTTTTTATTCATAGTAAAATTTTTATTATATGAGAGTGGGTATCAATTATTTTTTAATGGGAAAAATTACTAAATTTGTATAGCTACATGTACATGTTGAACTACCTTTTCCTATGAAATAATATATTATTTTTGACTATTTCCTAATTGTTGCCCAGTTCCATGTGATAATTTTCTTATTTTTATTTTCTTATTTTTATTTTCTTATTTTTATTTAATTAATATAAAAATATTTATTTTAATATTAATAAAATTAATATTAATAAAATTAATATTAATAAAATTAATATTAATAAAATTAATATTATTAAAAAATATTCTATATTAAAAAATATTTTATTAATAATAATTAAAAATTAATTGTATTATATTCATTATCATGGAAAAGTTATTTAATTTTAAATACCAGTTTATAAAAACCAATAACTTTAAATAATGTAATATATTTTGATTAATATAACTAATTTTAAATTAATATCTTTTATTTAATATTTATTAATATTTATTTTTATTAATATTTATTTTTAAAAAAGTTATTTATTAAAAACTTCATCTAATCCAATATTCATCTAATCCAATTATAAAATAAATATATTAAATTATAATTATAAAAAATAAGAAATATAACAAAAATCTAATCATTGAAGGAGGAAATTTATGAATTGGTGGGCTGAAAAATGGCTTTCATTAGCAGATAAAAAAGAATTTCAAAGAGCATATAATTTTGGGCGAAACTATTATAAAACTAACAAACTCGGATTAAAAAGAGCAATGCAGGATAATAATCTTCAATGCACAATGTATGATATGGGCATATCTGAGAAAATAAATCCAAAAATCACCTTTAAAAAATTCACTTCAAAGGAAAAGAAAAATATTGAAAATCTTATTGAAAGCTCTCCATTATATTTAATAGATTTACTACAAAATAAAATCTCAAAAGAATTTTGTAAAGATCTCTTAGATAATAATATTCAATTAATTCCAGATTCCTTTGACCAGTTAAATACATCATGTTACTGTAAAGGAAAACCATGTGAACATGTTATGATTCTATTTTACATGTTTGGTGTTGAGATTGATAAAAATCCTAAACTTCTTTTTACAGTTCATGGCTTAGACTTAGAAGAAATACTTAAACCTTATGCTGAAATTAATCTTTATGAAATTAGGAAATATAATGATCTATTAAAAGAAGATTTATTAAAAGAAAATTTACTAAAAGATAGAAATATTGAAAATAATATTGGATTGGTATCAGTTAACAATTTTTCTAAAAGCAATGATAATGAATCTAAAAATGAATTTAATCGCGAAGATTATAATGATAATATTGATCTTGAGAGTAATGATAATAATGGAGATAAGGACTATCCTGAGGATAATAATGATATTGATGAATACAAGCAAGTTAACATAGATCTTTTAAATTATCATCTTCATAAACTTCCAAATATGAGAGAAACAATTGAAAAGTTTTTATCAAGAAATCCTAAATTTTTTAGCATGGATTTTAGAAAGATAGTATTTACAAATATGAATCATTGGTTTAAAAATAGAAATAGGTTTGTGATGGGTGAATTATTAACTCTTAACTTTGAACCTTTTATGCTTAAAAATAATGATGAAGCTGAAGCTGAATTTAGAAAAAGATTATTTAAAATGAAGTGGGAAAAACCATGGAACATGGATGATTTACAAATTAAGTTAAATAAAAACTATGAATTAGAGTACGTCTCAAATTTTAGTAATTATGAAATTATTGGTGATTTTAGTAAATATAAGATTAGTAAAATCAATTATTCTGCTTTTCTATTTTATGAATTTCTTTTTGAAATGCCTAAATCATTAATAAATCAATATAATTACACGATACAATTTTCATATATGGTTTTTGAATTTGTATATAAACTTATAGAAAAAAATGCTATCATTCCTGAATTATTAGAAACAGTCGATGGATTTTATTTCCTAAGATGGATTCCAACATTATTTAATGAGAATATTGAGAATGTATTCAATGAAATAGCTATTAACTGTCCTGATGATTTAATATTAATTGACAATAAGGAGATTTCTAAGTGTGAACAAACAAAGATTTTATTTGGAATTTTTATCTCTTTATTTATTCATGAAAATTCTGCTAAAAGCTTTAATAATTTAAAAAATGAGGATGTTTTTAAGTTATTCTTTAACAATAAAATTATTAAGCATGATTTTTATGTTGATAGTGATAGATTAATTCGTGTTAATAAATGGCTTTCAAAACTATTATCTTTTGAAAATGAAAGGGAAGTTTATTTAACTTTAATTGAGAAAAATGATTTATTCCATCTTGATTTAAAATTAAAAAATAATAAAACAATTAAACAGGGATTAAAGAAATATAACTGCCATAATAAGGTTAAGCTATTGTCTGATTTATATTTGCTTAATCAATATTTTCCCCAAGTAAGTGAATTAATCAATAAAGGTAAAAAATTAAGCTTTAGTTTGGGATTTTTTGATGAATTCTATTTTGAAATATTACCTAATTTAAAGATTTTAAACTTTAAGGTTCAACTACCCAAATCATTAGAAGAGGTTACTGTTCCTAAAATTAGTATGGATTTAAAACCTTCAAAAAAACTTGATAAGAAATCTGATTTAAAAAAAGGTATTTTAAATTTAGAAAATCTTGTTGATTTTGATTGGAAAATAGCTATGGGTGATAGAAAAGTCAGTTTTAAAGAATTTAAAAAATTAGTTAAAGATTCTCCATCATTTATTAAATTAGATAATAAATTATATAGGATCAATGAAAGAGAAACCGATATTGTCTCCAAAAAAATTAAGAAAATTCCCAAGAAATTGAAAAGTAATGAAATACTTCAAACCATTTTAAGTTCAACTTATGAAGATATGAATGTTAATATAGATACCTATTTTTCAAAGGTACAAGAAGAAATAGCTAATTATGAAGATGTTGATTTACCAAAAAATATTAATGGAACTCTAAGACCCTATCAAAAAAGAGGTTTTTCATGGCTTGTTCAGAACATGTTCATGCATTTTGGAAGTATACTGGCTGATGATATGGGTCTTGGTAAAACCGTACAAGTACTAACCACAGTGTTACATTTTAAGAACAACAATTATTTAAATGAACAAAAAGTATTGGTTATAGCTCCAACAGCTGTTCTCTTAAATTGGGAAAATGAAATTAAAAAGTTCACCCCAGATTTAAAATCTATGATATACCATGGAGATAATCGTGAAATTGACTCTGATAGGGATCTTATAATAACTTCTTATGGTATGATTAGAAGTGATTTTAAAGTGTTTAATGATAATCATTGGTTTTTAATTGTTGTTGATGAAGCACAGAATATTAAAAATCCATCTACAAAACAAAGTCAACTTATTAAAAAATTGAATTGTGAGCACAGAATGGCTTTAACAGGTACTCCTGTTGAAAACAGATTAACAGACTATTGGAGTATATTTGATTTTACTAATAAAAGCTATTTAGAAGGTCATAAAAAATTCAGAACAGATTTTGTGAGTCCAATTGAAAAAGATAGGGATTTAGATGTTTTAGAAAAGTTTAAGAAAATAACTTCTCCATTTATTCTAAGACGGTTAAAAACCGATAAAACAATTATAAATGATTTACCTGATAAAATAGAGAATGAAATGTACTGTTATTTAACTAAAGACCAAGCAACATTGTATCAGAAAACAATTGACACAGTTTTAAATGAAATTGAAAATAGTGAGGGTATTGAAAGGAAAGGGCTTGTTCTAAAGTTAATAATGTCATTAAAGCAAATATGCAATCATCCAGCCCAATATACTAAATCTAATAAGTTTAGTGTTGAGCAATCAGGCAAAATGGAAATGTTAATCGATATTTTAGAAAATATAGAATATAATAAAGAAAAAGTAGTTATTTTCACTCAATTTGTTCAAATGGGAAAAATAATACAAGAATTACTTGAAAAAACATTTGATATGAAAGTATTATTTTATCATGGAAGTCTTAGACGTAAAATTCGTGATAAAATGATTGATGATTTTCAGAATAATCCTAAGTTAAGAATCATGATTGTTTCTCTTAAAGCAGGTGGAACAGGATTAAATTTAACAGCTGCCACGAATGTAATTCATTATGATTTATGGTGGAATCCAGCTGTTGAAAATCAAGCCACTGACCGTGTTTATAGAATAGGTCAGAAGAAAAATGTCATGGTTTATAGATTTATAAGTAGTGGAACATTTGAAGAAGAAATAAACACGGTTTCAATGAAAAAGAAAGAGTTAGCTGAAATTACTGTAGGAACTGGAGAGAATTTTGTCACTGAAATGAATGATAAAGAACTTAAAAACTTATTTACTTTAAGAAGAAGTGATATTTAAATTTATATATTATTTTTTTATATTCTTTTATTATTATATTCTGTTAACTTTTTTTAATTTTTATTTAAAATCTTTAAATTCTTTAATTTAATTAACTAAACAGTGTTAATTTATTAATCTTTTAAAATAATTTATAAACAATTAAAATTATATTACTCTATAATAAAATTTATAATTATATAATAAAATTTATATATAATAAAATTAATATTATGGAAGATGAATTGTTTTACAAAATAATTTTTATTTTTATAAATAAATTTAAATAATCAGAGCTAAAAAATAATTAGAGTTAAAAATTTATATTTAATTATTAATTAAGGATATAATATTAATCAAGAATCTAATATTAATCAAGAATCTATTTTTTATTCAAATGAATATTTTTATTATTTTTTTTAATTTTATAAAAAGCTAAATATTGTTATTGTTTTTTAATTTTAAAATGAATTATTAAATATTTAAATAGATTATTAAATATTTAAGTGTTTATTTATAATATTAATTTATTATAATATTAAATTATATAAAATTTAAAATTTATAAAATTTTAAACAAAAATATTATTTAATGAAATTTAATTTCTTTAAAATAAAACTTAATAAATAAAAATAATTGCTATTTAAAAACAAGTATTAATCATTATTATATATTTATTTTATAAAAATAGTAATATTAATAATAAAAATAGTAATATTAATAATAAAAATAGTAATCTTAATAATAAAAATAGTAATCTTAATAATAAAAATAGTAATCTTAATAATTTACATAAGTAAACATTATTAAATAAATTTATAGTTTATTATGTATTATAATAAATTAAAATTAACTAATAAATTAATAATATTTTAAAATTTAATGAATAAAAGAAAATTTGTGAATACAATTATTAAAAATAAAAGTATTAAAAGTTTAGGTGTGCTTTAATGATTGAAAAAATGATGAAGAATTATAAGCTATTAATTATAATACCTATTATTGTAACAACCATCATGTTTGGAGTTATACTCTTTAATGGTGTTGAACAAGGTGTTGAATTAAAAGGAGGGTCACTAGCTAATTTAGAATTGACTAAAGATATGTCCTCCAAAGAATTGAAAGATATGTTTTCAAATAAGTTGAATGGTGCAAATGTTGATGTTTTAAGTAAAATTGATTCAAAAGCAAGTATTGAAATTGGAACTGAAGTAAATGAGACGACATTTACTGATTTACTTGGTGATGCAGGAAAAATAATTTCATACAATGCAATTGGGCCTGTTTTAAGTTCTGAAGCTATGGTGCAGATTTACTGGGCAATAGCTTTTGCATTTATATTCATGGCAATCACTGTTTTTATAATATTTAGAGAATTTGTTCCTTCAATTGCAATTATTTTAGCTGCTGTTAGTGACATTATAGTAGCTATTGGAGGAATGTCAATATTTCATGTTGATTTATCAATTGCTTCTGTTGGAGCAATATTAATGTTAATTGGTTACAGTGTGGATACTGATATTTTACTTACAACCAGGCTTTTAAAAAGAAAAGAAGGAACAATTCCCCAAAGAGCATTGAATGCTATGAAAACTGGTCTTACAATGTCAATTGCAGCTATTGTTTCAATGGTTGTTTTATATATTGTCACATTGATCTTAATACCTGAAGCAAGTACTTTAGGCGATATTGCAATAGTTTTAATCTTTGGATTACTTGCAGATATAATAACTACATGGTTAATGAACCTTGGAATTATAAGATGGTACTTAGGAGATAAAGGAGTTGAGAATTTATGAAAAATAGAAGGTCTCGAAATTTATCTGAATTCATTAAGGATAAACAAACAATATTAATGTTAATATTAGTTTTAGGAAGTATTCTTTTAATTTCATTTAATGGAATATCTCAAGGTCTTGACTTAAAAGGAGGATCTTTAGTACAACTACAATTAGAACATCCTGTAGATAAAGATACAATGGATATTGTTACAAATGTTATAGACAAACGTTTAAATACATTTGGAGTAAAAGATGTTAAAGTCAGATCAAGTGGTGATCAATTAGTTGTTATTGAAATGGCTGGTGTAACAGCAGCAGAAGTAGAAAAATTAATTGGAAATCCTGGTATTTTCGAAGCACAAATTGATAATGTGACGGTACTATCTGGAACCGATATTGAAAAAGTTGAGGCTCCTGTAATAGAAGGCACAGGATGGAGAGTACCTTTTACTATTACTACAGAAGGTGCTAAAAAGTTTGCTGATAATGCAAAAGGTAAAGCAGGTCATAAAGTTTATATGTACTTAGATGGTAATTTAACTGATAAAAATCCTCCTGAGCTTGATGCTGGTTTAGCAAATGGAGAACCCTCTAAAACTGTCCAAGTACAAGGATCAGCTAACAGTCGTGAAGAAGCTAGTACTAAGTCAAACGAGCTTTATGTCATTCTTAAATCTGGTTCAATCCCTGTAAAAGTTAATATCATAGGTTCAAATACAATTTCTCCAGAATTAGGGGAAAAATTCCTTTGGGGAGCTATTATCGCTGGATTGTTATCAATCATATCAATTTCTGCTCTGATTTTCATTAGATATAAAAAACCTTTCCTTGCTATTCCAATAATGATTACAAGTGTATCTGAGGTTTTAATTGTCATGGGAATAGCATCAGTTATTAAATGGAATATAGATCTTGCAGCTATTGTAGGTCTTATTGCTTCTATAGGAACAGGAGTAGACGATCAAATTATTATCACTGATGAAGTTCTTCACCATGATTCATCTGATAAAAGTAAGAAAGCTGAGAGAAGAAGAAAAGCAAGAACAAGAATGAATGTGAAAAATGCACTTTTCATTATTTTTGCATCAGCTGGAACATTAATTGCTGCTATGTTACCATTGGTATATGTAGGATTTGCAAGAGGTTCAAGTGGTATTGGTGTTTTAGCTGGTTTTGCATTTACAACAATTCTTGGTGTTTTAGTTGGTATATTTATTACAAGACCTGTGTATGCTAAATTCATTGAATTATTCTTTGATTAGAGAGTCAATAATTTTTCATACTCCTCTAATTAATAATTTTATTAATATTGGATGGATGTTTTAATGAAATCAAAAAATCATGAAATGAAAGTTAAACAAATTAAGAATGGTACTGTCATTGATCATATAACGGCCAATAAATCACTCTATGTTTTAAGGATTTTAGGGCTTCCAGATAAGGATACGAGTCTTACAATAGCTATGAATGTTTCATCGAATGCCATTGATTTTAAAGACATTGTAAAAATTGAAAATAGAGAGCTTAAACCAGCTGAACTTGATCAAGTTGCATTAATAACTCCAAATGCTACTATTAACATCATAAGGAACTATGAAATAGTCACTAAAGAAAAAATTAAATTTAGAAATGAATTAAATTCAATTATTAAATGTACAAATCAAAAATGTGTTACAAATACTCATGAGCCTATTAAATCAAAATTTAAACTTATAAAAGAAACACCAGTAGTTATCCGATGCTATTATTGTGATAGATTAATCACTGCTGAAGAAATTAAAGCACAATTTTATTAATTATTTACTAACACCATCAACTTAAGAAAATTATTTTTTAAACTTGGATTAAAATTAAAAATGAAACTTTTATAAATGGATTATGAGCGAGTATTGAAAACCTTATTCTCAACACGAAATTTAAAATCTGGAATTTTGGTTTTTAGGCAGAAAAAATTGGCACTGCAAAAAGAGGATGGAAATTCGAAATCTGGAATTTGGATTTGTAGCAGAAAAAGTTTAGATCATATACATGTCATTAAACTTTTATCCTTTATTTTCAACTTTTCAATTGTGAAAATCCATGCTAATTTTACAGTGCCAAAAAATTTAGACCATATACCAACCATTAAATTTTTAGTCTATTTTCTTAATTTTAAAAAATTTTCTATTTTTTAAAGTTATAAAATCGGGTGCGTCAAAAATCACATGGGAATTAAAATTTTTTCATGTACTTTCTCTTATTTCTTTTTTTAAAGATTCAAATATATTTTAACCCAAGTATTGAATTTTATAAATTTTTTCCCGATATATTAGAAATACATATCAAAAATCATCCAATAACTGCAATTATAAATTTCAGAGTATGTCAAAAATCATAGACCAATTTAAACTCTTTCATGCTTTTTCTCCCATTTCTCTCTTTGAAGATCTAAATACATTGTCACACCCGAATCGGTTTTATAAATCTTTTTCAAATGTTTTGGAAGACTCACACCAAAATAATTTTCCATCACATTGTTAGTTGCTGGTAAAAAATCATATTGGGTATGTCTCATATAATCATCAAAATTAGGCTCAAGTTTGTTAAGAATAAAATCTTTCAACTCATCAGGAAGTTCATCTAAACGATTTAATAATTCTTTAAATTTATTTTTAGCTTTTTTATACTCTTTTTGATAAATAACATCCAGTATAGCTTGTTTTTCAGCCCCATATTGTTTTTTTATTTTGGGATCTAATTTTTTATTTTTCGTCTTTTTATAAACTATTTCATTTAAATCTTTGATTAAATGGAATATGCAAAGATTGCCTATGTCCTAAGCTTTCTACAATATTTTTATACATTGGACGAGCATCTGTTGTTATTGCTAATTTTTTATGGTTTTTAGTTGCATTAGCAGTTCTGTCAAATATGTTACGGATGAAATCATAATACTTATCACAATAAAATATTAAGTTTGATAAAAAATCTTCAATCCACAAATACATAATCAATCAAAAGAAAAATATAAATATGAAGATGTTTGATAATTCTAAGTATGAAAACTAAAGAAAAATCGAGGCTGTGAAAAATTCAACTGATAAGTTACTATTATGTGACTTTCATCTTTAAATATTTTAATAAAAATCATGATTAAGTTCACATATTTCATGGAAGATCATGACCAAAATAAAAAAATCATACTTAATGTCCATAAAAGTATTAAAATCGGGTGAAAATCTTGTTTAAAACTTACGGCACTGTAAAAAGAGGATGGAAATTCCCAATTTGGAATTTGGATTTTAGCATAAAAGCATTAAGCCCATATACATGTCATTAAATTTTTATCGTCTGTTTTCAATTTTTCAATTGTGAAAATCCATGCTGATTTTACAGTGCCTAACTTACAGCACCCAATCTAAGCCCATAAAATTTCGCCT
>JAITOM010000185.1 GCA_031289975.1 Methanobrevibacter sp.
TGGGGAAGACTTGCCGCGGATATTGAAAAGAATTATTCTCTAAAAGTTCTGAAAAACTTTTTGCTTTCTTTTGAAAAAATTATTTATGACGCAAGATGTTCTTTCTAGCTGCAAACATTGTGACAAACATTTTATACTCTGTCAAGCATCAGTCGCCGTTTATTAAACCAACTATCCCATATCCCCTATTCTTCTTTTGCCAATTAAACAATGTTGACCGTTTAACTTCATTATGCTTCTTGCTTAACATTTAATCCTTTCCTTTGATAAAACAACTCTATCTTTTCACGCTCTTGCTCTACTTTATCAAAATTTTCTTTTGCTACTGCTCTTTCAAGTTCTTTTATCTCTCTTTCCTGCGCCATCTTGTAAATCTTGTTGCAATACTGCATTGAACCCTCGCATAATTTTTGTCAAAGGCGTATAGAGGCTTAAGCCTCTATACGCCTTTCCTTCATTATACTATTTCAGTCCAATATGTCTTTGAGATTTTACATCATTATAAAAATACCCTAAATTAAACTTATATTTTTTTATTTTTTAGAATGTAACTTATAACATTTTTTTTAAACCTATAAAATATTTTTAAATCGTTTTTCATATTTAACCGTCGCATATCTAAAGTAATTTGATTACTTTGAATACTAAGTTTATTGATTTTAAAATTGCCTGTATTATGATTTACAATCATAATATTTTTTTCAAATTTTACGAACAAATCTTTTTTCACATTTAAATTTTCAGCATTTATTATTAAGTTATTGTCGTCTATTTTATAATCCAATGGAATATTAATTGTAAACACTGGAATAAAAAAAATAATTATAAAAATTATAGATGCCATTATAATTAAATTATTTAGAAAAAATATTTGTTTTTGAATCATTTTTATTCCTTGATGACAATGCTATAATTGAATTTTTTTCTCAAATAAATCGGCAATTTTTGCTCTATGAGAAACAGCAACAATAGTTTTATCTTTATAAAAATTAATCAAACTCTTATAAATTTCTATTTCCATATTTTCATGAACAGAACTTCCAAACTCGTCTAACAATAAAATTTCAAATTCTTTCATTAAACACCTTGCTAAAGCTATCCTTTGCTTTTCTCCCCCAGAAAGAAACATGCCTTTATTTCCTACATTTTTTTCATCGTCTAAATCTTCAAGTTTGCATATTTTTAAAATTTCCAAATATTTTTGATTTACTATTGCGCTGTTATAATCTAAATTTAATAAAATATTTTCTTTAACAGTTGTGTTAAACAAAAATGAATCTTGCGTGAAATAGGATATTTTAGACCTAAGATTTTTAACATTTACATTATATAAATCTTTATCATTTATTAGAATTTTGCCCGCCGATATACTTCTATCAAAAAGTACTATTAAATTTAAAATTGTCGTCTTGCCTGCCCCGGTATTGCCAATTAAAGCAATTTTATCATTTGAATTAATTTCTAAATTCAAATTTTTTAATATAATTTTATTGTTTTTTTCTACTGAAACATTTTGGAAAATTATACTGTTGACTTTTTGAATTTCAGTATCGACATCATTGCTATTGAAATTTTTATTTTCAGATTCTCTAAGCAATATTTTTTTAATTCTTTTCCAAGGCGCATCAGAATTTTTAGTAAAAAAATAAAGACTCCAAAAATCATTAATAATATAGAAAAGATTATTTGATATGCCATAAATAAAAATTGCCTGCCCCAACGTAATTACTTTTTGTTGAATTTGATATCCTAACAAACCAAGCAAAATTCCAATAATAACATGTTGTAAAGCTACGCTAAATTGACCAGATGTAAATCCCCAAAAAAATTTTCTTATATTTACTAAAATCAAATTTTCAGTATTAGAATCAATTTTATCTATTTCTTTTTGATATATATCAAATAATTTTATTTCTTTAACCGAATCTATCAAGTCCGATAATTTTGAAGAATATAAAGCAAACATTTCTTGATATTTAGACGTAAAATATTGATTTTTTCTATTAAAAAAAGAAAAAAACAAAGATGGGAAAACAGAACTCAAAACAAGTAATAAAATAATCGAAAAATTAAATTGTAGAAAAATCGGCAGCAAACAAATTAAAAAAAATATTGAACTTATGCTTTTCGCTATTGGCTCTATGAATAAATTATTTATAAGATCCGTATCATTTATAATTCTCTGAGATAAATATGAACCCTTATTTAAATTGCTGGTATAATTGTATTGAGAATTTAAGAATTTTGTTAAAATTATCTTCCTAAAATCAAACAAAACTTTATTTTCTAATAGATATAAAGTAAGCGTTTTGAATAAAACGGAAATTGAACTAAAAATTAACACAGAAATATATAAAATTGTAAAAATCAAAATAAAATTACTACTAATATTAATTGTATCAATGAAAATCATCAGAAAAAAAGCAGTGACTATATTGATGAACTTTAAAAAAAAATCAATACATAAATACTGGGAAACTTCTGTTTTATAATTTCTAAAAAGACTAAATACAATATTAATTTT
>JAITOM010000126.1 GCA_031289975.1 Methanobrevibacter sp.
CATGCTGCTTTTACCAGCTTAAGAAAGAGAGGTGGAGCTTTAGCAGATTTAGCTATTTTAATATTAGATATTAATGAAGGTTTTAAACCCCAAACTTTTGAGGCATTAAAGATTTTACGATTGTATAAAACCCCATTTATAATTGTTGCTAATAAAATTGATAAATTATTTGGATGGAATTCTTATACTAATGAATCATTTTCAGAAACTTTTTCTAAACAGGCTAAAAGTGTTCAGCAAGAGGTTGATACTTGTATTTATGATATTGTTGGAACTCTTCATAGAGAAGGTTTTCAGTCTGAAAGATTTGATAGGGTAACTGATTTTGCATCACAGGTGAGTATTATTCCTATTAGTGCAAAATTTGGTGAAGGAATTATAGAAGTTTTAGCATTGCTTTTAGGTTTAGCTCAGGAATATCTAAATAAGCAGCTATTAATTGCAGAGGATTCACCTGCTAAAGGTTCTGTTTTAGAGATTAAAGAAGAAAAGGGTTTGGGTCTTACAATTGATGTAATTATATACGATGGTGTTCTTAAAAAAGGGGATGAAATTGTTTTAGTAGAAAAGGATAGTGTTTTAACAACTAAAATAAGGTCAATCTTAAAAACTAATCCTCTTGAAGAAATGAGGGATGCTAAAAACCGCTTTAAAAAGATTAATGAGGTTGTAGCGGCAGCTGGTGTTAAGATTGTTGCTCCAAATCTTGAAAATGTTGTTTCAGGTTCCCCACTTAGAGTTCATCAATCAGGTTCTAATGTTGAAGAGGAAATACTACAAGAAATTGAAGATATTACCATTAATACTGATGATAATGGTGTTTTAGTTAAGGCAGATACTTTAGGTTCACTTGAAGCTATTGTAAATCTTTTAAAAGAGTCAAATATACCTATTAGAACTGCAGATATTGGGGATGTTTCAAGAAGAGATATTGTTAATGCATCCATTGTTGGAAAAGAAGATCCTAAACATGGTGTTATTCTTGCCTTTAATGTTAAAATTCATCAACAAGCAATGAAGGATCTTAATGACCTTAATGTTAAGATTTTTTCAAGTGATGTTGTATATCAAATTACAGAAGATTATGAAGAGTGGATTAGGGAACTTGAAGAAAGTCATAAGAAGCAATGGCTTGACACTATTGTTAAACCTGCTAAAATAAGAATTATACCAAAACTTGTGTTTAGACAAAGTAAACCTTTCATATCAGGGGTTGAAGTTTTAAATGGAACCATAAAACAAAATTATTCTTTAATGAATAAAGATGGTCAATTAATTGGTCAGATTGAAAGTATGCAAGATAAAGGAGAGAACCTACCATTTATTCATAGAGGTCAAAAAGTTGCTATGTCGATTAAAGGTGGGATTTTAGGTAAAGGTTTTGAAGAAGGGGATGAATTACATGTTGATATCCCTGAAAAGCATTATAAAATATTAATAGAAGAGTTTAAAGATAAATTAACTGAAGATGAGTTCAAATCGCTTAATGAAATCTTAGGTATTAAACGAAGAATTGAACCTAAATGGGGTGAATTCGAACTTTTTGAATAATCTTTTTGAATAATAAATTTCATTTTTTACATATTATTCTTTAATACTATTTTTTATTTATAAAATTCATCTTTTATTATAAAAATTAAATTTATAATATTAAAATAAATATGTAAACAATTATTATAACTCATTGTACTTATTAATTAAATTAAAATAAACTGTTAATTAAATAAAAGTTTAATTCAATATTTAATAAAAAAAAATATAAAGTTATAAAATATATCTATAATTATCAATAAATTTATTAAATTATAGTAGTTTTGATAAAGTTCTTAATAAATAATTTTTTATCAATAAATTTATTAAATTATAGTAGTTTTGATTATAGTAGTTTTGGCACTGTAAAAAGAGAATGGAAATTCACAATTTGGAATTTGGATTTTAGCATAAAAGCATTAAGCCCATATACATGTCATTAAACTTTTATAGTCTGTTTTCAATTTTTCAATTGTGAAAATCCATGCTAATTTTACAGTGCCCTCAATATATGCCATTAAATATCCTTTTAGTTGTTGTTCAGATGTAATATTTAAATTTTCTTCTTTTACATGAGATTGAAATTTACTTATTTTATTGGCACTGTAAAAATAGCATGGAAATTCCCAATTGAAAAATTGGAAACCCCATGATAAAAGTTTAATGACATGTATATGGTCTAAACTTTTTCTGCTACAAATCTAAATTCAAGATTTCGAATTTCCATCCTCTTTTTACAGTGCTGGAAAAAAGGTTTAAAACTAAAAAAAGAATTTTGAATCATCGTGTTAACATCATTTTAAGGTTAAATGATGAATTTGGAGATGTTAAACCTTTAAATTACTTTAATAATTGTTAATGTATTCTTATTTTTTCGGAAGAAAAAATCATAGGATATCACAGGAGGTTAAAACTTTACACTCCCTTATGAAGAGTGTTCAATCAAGTATATGCTATGTGGATAAGCATGAGATTTTCTTATTTTTACTATTTCTTTTAAACTAAATCCAATATCGATCATACTA
Organism: Methanobrevibacter sp.; assembly: GCA_031289975.1. Lineage (GTDB taxonomy): Archaea > Methanobacteriota > Methanobacteria > Methanobacteriales > Methanobacteriaceae > Methanovirga. The sequence goes on from JAITOM010000126.1 coordinate 2,556, forward strand.
TTATTAAATGTAGTTATATTTATATCTTCTCTTAAAGATTGAATAATATAAACATTGCCTTTAGTTAAATATTCATTTATATTTGAATATAGTAAAGATTTATTTTCAAAATAAGAATTATTCTCATAATAGAAAAATTTTTCATTCTTTTTTTTATCTTTGAAATAAATAGGTCTAAAGAATGCAGATCCACTACCACCTAAATAGATTATACTGTCGTTATCATTTATTTGATTCGCAACATTTTTAAAGTCATAATAAGCATTTTTTTCACCAGACTCAAAGGTCACGAAATTAATACAACTTACACTGGCATTTAATAAGAGAATAGTTAAACCTACAGTAAAAATTATTTTATTTTTAGAATAAAAGTTGCTCAGCAATACAGAAAAGGATAACCATAAACAACCTAAACATGGAAAAACATACTTCACATAAATCATCGGTTTAATTGAAACTGTGAATAAATATGCGAAACAGATTGTAGCTATTAAAATTAAGACACCACCGTATACAAGAAACTGTTTTGAGTGTTCATCCTCCTTATATGATCTATATATGTGTAGTGCATATAATGATATAAAT
>JAITOM010000179.1 GCA_031289975.1 Methanobrevibacter sp.
TAATAAAAATATAAAGAATAATTTTAAAAATTAAAATATTTTAATAAAATTAAAAAATTTTGAAAATAGAGAAAATCAAAGATTTTCTAAGCTAAAACTAAAGTTTTTAAAGTGCCAAAAATTTGGTTCTTGACTATATTTTCTAACTTATAAAATGGTGATGTAATGGATTTAATAATAGTGATTATAATATTTGTAATAGTAATTGTCATTGCTGCAAAAGCATTGAATATTTTAAGACCTTATGAAAAGGGAGTTGTTGAAAGATTAGGTAAATATCAAAGAACTGTTGAAAGTGGTTTGACATTTGTAGTTCCTTTTATTGAAAAAATTAGAACTGTTGACCTTCGTGAGCAAGTAGTAGATGTTCCACCTCAGGAGGTTATTACAAAAGATAACACTGTAGTTATTGTTGATTGTGTAATTTTTTATGAGGTTATAGATCCTTTTAATGCGGTTTATAATGTTGTTAACTTTTATCAAGCTATTACAAAATTAGCTCAAACTAATTTAAGAAATATTGTTGGTGATTTAGAACTTGACCAAACCTTAACATCAAGAGAAATGATCAATACTCATCTTCGCGATGTTCTTGATGAAGCCACTGATAAATGGGGAACTCGTGTTGTAAGAGTTGAAATTCAAAGAATTGAGCCTCCAAAGGATATTGTTGATGCAATGAGTAAGCAGATGAAAGCTGAAAGAATGAAAAGAGCATCTATTTTAGAAGCAGAAGGATATAAACAATCTGAGATTAAAAGAGCTGAAGGTGATAAACAAGCAGCTATTCTTGAATCAGAAGGTCAGGCTGAAGCTATTAAAAAAGTAGCAGAAGCTAATAAGTACAAGGAAATAGCTACTGCAGAAGGTGAAGCAAAAGCGAACCTATCTATTTACGAATCCATTCATAAAGGTAATCCTACAAACGAGTTAATAGCCATTAAATATTTAGAATCGCTTGAAAAAATAGCTGATGGTAATTCAACGAAGATATTCCTTCCAGCTGAACTTTCTGGAATTTTAGGCTCTGTTGGTACAATAGCAGATTTATTTAATAAAGAGGATTTTAGTAAAAAAATAGTAAATCCTGAAAATAAAGCAAAAGGTAATGAATCAGATGATAAAAATTGATTTTAATAATAGCTATCTTATCTATACTTTAAAATAATCTTATATTATAATTTAAGATTTATATATTCTTTTATTATTAAATATATTGTTTAAAATATTAGGTGATTAAATGAAAGGCATGATATTAGTAATTGATGGTTTAGGAGATCGTCCAGTGAAAGAATTAAGTAATCAAACACCATTACAAAAAGCTAAAACTCCAAACTTGGATAAAATGGCTGAAAATGGAATTAATGGAATTATGGATTCTATAGCACCTGGTATTCGTCCAGGTAGTGACACAGCCCATATAGCCATATTAGGTTATGATCCTTACACCGTTTACACTGGTAGAGGTCCATTTGAAGCATCTGGTGTTGGATTAGATATTAAAGCTGGGGATGTTGCTTTTAGATGTAATTTTTCAACTGTTAATGATGATTTCATTGTCACGGATAGGAGAGCTGGAAGAATAAAGGAAGATACCTCATCTCTCATTGAAAAACTAAATAAAATGACAATAGAAGGTTATAAAGATATTGAAATAATATTTAAAGAATCAACTGGTCATAGAGCGGTTTTAGTTTTAAGAGGAGATGGTCTATCAGATGAAATATCTGATGCCGACCCAAAAATTGTAGGAAAACCACCTAAAACAGTTTACCCTACAAATAATTCTCATGATGGAGAAAAAACTGCTGACTTATTAAATAAAATTATTAAAGAATCTTATAAGATTCTTAAAACTCATCCACTAAATTTAGATAGGATTAAAAATAATGAACCCCCTGCTAACATTATAATTCCACGTGGTGTTGGTCTTGTTCCTGAAGTTGAAGAACTTAATAAAAAATATGGGATAAATTCTGCTTGCATTGCTGAAACTGGGCTTATAATGGGAATTGCAAGATTTGCTGGGATGGATATTATTGAAGTTGAAGGTTCAACAGGCAGTGTAGATACAAACTTAGATAACTTTATAGATACTATTCTTAACACTGTAAACAATACTAACCATGATTTTCTATTGGTTAATATTAAAGGAGCAGATGAGTCAGGTCATGATGGTCATGCTAAAGAAAAAATGGAATTTATTGAAAAGATAGATGATGTAGTATTTAGTAAAGTATCACAACTTCAAGATATTGTTACAATTGTAACAGCTGACCACTCTACTCCAATCGCTGTTAAAGATCATAGTGCAGATCCTGTTCCTATTCTTATATATGGTGAAAGTGTAAGAGTGGATGATGTTAAAAGATTCAATGAAATTGATTCTGTTAAAGGAGGGCTTTTAAGACTTAAAGGTTCTGATTTAATGAATATTCTTATGGATTTAATAGATAATACCCATAAATTTGGTGCTTAAGGCTATTTAAAATATATCTAAATTTATATTAAATTGGTGAATTAATGATCCATGAAAAACTTTTTGGAACTTCAGGTATTAGAGATAAAATTGGAGATGTAATAAATGGAGAATTCGCTTTAAACATAGGTCGTGCTGTAGCCACATACTTAGGTGGTGAAGGAAATGTTGTAATTGGTTATGATACAAGAACCAGTAACCAACTTCTTGAACATAGTATTACTGCGGGTTTAATTGAAAGAGGATGTAATGTTATTAAATTAGGCATGGTTCCAACACCACTATCTGGATATGCCACATATAAACTTAAGGCAGATTCAGGAATAATGATAACAGCATCACATAATCCTTCCCCTTACAATGGAATTAAAATTTGGGATAAAAATGGAATGGCATACACTCAAGAAAAAGAAAAAGAAATTGAAAAGATTTATTTCTCAAAAAACTTTCAGGAATTAAAATGGGATAGGATTGGAAAAATATATGAAAACAAAATTATTCAAGAGGATTATATTAATAAACTATTAAATATAGTTAATATAAAAATAGGATTAAAGGTTGTAATCGATTCAGCATCAGGGGCGGCATCATATTTGTCTCCATTAATTTTTAGACGGGCAGGTTGTGAAGTAATAACATTAAACTCACAAATTGATGGATTTTTCCCTGGTAGAAATCCAGAACCAAATGAAGCTAACCTACAAGATCTAAAAAAAGCTGTTGTTGCTACAGATGCAGATATTGGAATAGCTCATGATGGAGATGGAGATAGGATGATTGCTGTAGATGATAAAGGGAGAGTATCTGACTTTGATAAACTTTTATCCATTATCTCAAAAAAATATGCTAAGGACACTATTATAACAACAGTCGATGCTGGAATGTGTGTAGATGATGTGGTTGAATCAGCTGGAGGGAAAGTTGTGCATACAAAAGTAGGGGATGTTTCAGTTGCTGAATCTATTATAATGGAAAATGCAAGTTTTGGAGGAGAGCCTTCTGGAACATGGATTCATCCAGAATTTTGTATGTGTCCTGATGGAATACTTTCTGGCTTAAAAATTGCAGAAATAGTATCTCACGAAGGAAAATTATCTGATTTATTAGATGCATTACCAAACTATCCTAATATCCATGAAAAAGTTTTAGCAAATAAAGAAGAAAAAATATTTGTAATGAAAAGTCTTAAAAAAGATATTAAGAAGGTTTTTAATGATATAAAAAATGTTAATACTCTTGATGGAATTAGATTAGAATTTGATGATGGTTGGGTTTTAATAAGACCTTCTGGAACAGAAGATTATATAAGAATAACCTTAGAAGAAAAAACTCTAAAAAGAGCAAATGAAATTAAGAAAACTTCAATTAATCTAATTAAAAGCTATTTAAATAAATAAATAGATAAATAATAAAGTGTTGATTATGAAAGGAATTTAGTTAATTAAATTAATAAATATTTAAATTAATAAATATGTTAAATAATTATAATAAGGGTAAAATATATAATTTCAACAGTTTCTATGGAGTATTTTTAATTATTTTTATGTAGAGTTTTTTTTATATGGGGTTTAACAGGAAAAGTTTGATAACTAATAAATTATTAATATTTTTACTTAATTATTTATATAATTCATTTATAATTTTATATTATTATAAATTAATACAATTTTAAATAATATTTTTAATAATAAAAGAAAATTAAAATCTTAAATTATAATAATAAGTTATTATTATAAATGAATTTTTATATTATTATTAAAAACTTTAGAATTGAAATTAAATGATTAGTAATTGAAATTAAATGATTAGTAATTGAAATTAAATGATTAGTAATTGAAATTAAATGATTAGTAATTGAAATTAAATGATTAGTAATTGAAATTAAA
>JAITOM010000258.1 GCA_031289975.1 Methanobrevibacter sp.
TATAGTGGTTTTGATAAAGTTCTTAATAAATAAACTTTTTTAAAAATAAATATTATTAAAAAATATTAATTTAAAATCATTTATATTATTTAAAATATATTTAAATTATTTAAAATTTACAGTTATTGATTTTTATAAAGTAATATTAAAAATTAAATAATTTAATAAAAAAAATTTTCATCCGAAATTTAAGAACTTTTCCAAAATGACTATATCTTAAAAAATAAGTAATTTCAATACAAAATAAATTGTTTTCTAACTTAATAAATTAAATTAAAACAATCCACTTTCTTTTAATTTATCTTCAAAAACTTTAGAATGTTTATCAATCTTTCCTTTAAAAAGTATTGCTACAATAAATACTAAAATAACCATTAAACTTAAAATTTCAAGGTTATAGAAATAGCTATTCCATGAAATTCCAGCTATAACTTCTCTAAATACTTTTATAGCATAAGTCATAGGTAAAATAGAGGTAATAGTCCTGAAAAATTGCGGCATAAGTTCGACAGGATAAATTCCACCACTTCCAGGGATTTGTAAAACTAAAAGAACAATAGCTATTACTTTACCAACATTTCCAAATGCAGATACTAATGAGTAAAGAATTGTAATCATGCATAATCCAATATAAATAATTGTAGTTAAGAATATTATGGTTGAACTAATTTGTATGTGAAGCCATATTAGTCCGATACTCATAACTAATGATTGAAATATATTTATTATTATAAATAATCCCATTCGTCCAAGAAAAACACTAACTAATTTGTATTTTTCTTTTTTATCTTTATTCATGATAATATTATCTTTTTCACTTCTTCGAACTCTATTACTAATCATAGCTAAACTTACAATAGAACCAACCCATAAAGATAGACAAATATAAAATGGAGAAACACTATCACCATAATTATTAACAGGATATAAACTTTGTTTTTCTAATGTTACTGGACTTTGAATATAATATTCCACATTTTTAGGATCTATATTAGCAAGTTGAGTTAAATCATTATAATTTATGGAGTTAATCTTAGCAGTATCTGTTCTTATTAAACTAATAAAATTTTCAATTTTATCTAAATCTTCTTCAGGGATGTTTTGACTAATATTTTGGTCTTCTAAAATAGGCTCAAGCTGATTAAAAGCAGTATTTAATTGATTTAGACGAGTCTTTATCCGAATAAAATCATTCTCATTATCTTTAGCTTTTTCTCCAACATCATGTAATTTAGTTGAAACAATACCTGCTATAGTTTCACTTATTTTTTCATTAATCCCTGTTTGTACTTGATCTAAGCCAGAATTGGTTATTCTTGGGCTAATAGGATTTACCTTTTCATTATTCCAAAAGATAAGTTTCGATCGTTTAGTGTTATTGCCTTCTTCAATGGAATATACATTTTCACTGAAATTATTTGGTATTTCAATCATAGAATAATATTTTCCTGTTTCTAATCCCTCAATACCAGTAGTATAATTTACAAATTCCCATCCAAACCCTTTATTTTCTTTTAATCCATCCACAATATTTTCGCCTATGTTAACATTCCTACCATCAGTTAAATAACCATTGTCATTGTTTACAACAGCTATTTCCATCTGATCTGTATGACTATAAGGATTCAAATTAGCATCTATATTTACTAATGCATAAACTGAGGGTATTAAGATTATGACTATTAAAACAAGCAATACAAACGGACTGTGAATAATAGTTTTCATATCTGTTTTAAAAATATTTAAACTATTTTTTAATATACTTGACATCAATTTAATAATATTACTATAATAATATATATAATAGTAAGGATAACATTAGTAATAGGATAGCAACTTTAATAACTTTAATAAGAAAATGCACTGTAAAAAGGATGGATTTTCGCAAATTAAAAATATAGGCTAAAAATTGGATGACATGTATATAGTCTAAACTTTTTTCTGCCTAAAAACCATTTCTGGATTTAAATTTCCATACTAATTTTACATTGTCAAATTTGCATAGTAGCATTATAACATCTGAAACTACCTATCCCCTAATGCACTTTTTTAACCACTGCTGTCAACCTGAAAATTATTTCTTTTTTAAATCTTTTATATCTTATAAAAACTAATAACTATAAATATAGTGTTATTCAAATACCTATAAATTAATTTCATTTGTAATAAAGCGATTTATCTATATTTTCATGTTATTAATACTTATTTAATTCTTTATTCAACTTTTAAATACTCATTCATAATTTTTCAGAATAATATTTTAATATTTACTCTTATTTTCTTGTATACTCATTTAAGTATTCAACATTTCAAAATTTATAGTCAATACATTATTTTCATCTTTTCGACTTTCTTTTTTTCACTAAAGATCTTTTTTTATAGAATTTAACCCATTAAATAAGCTAATATTCTTATAATTTAAGCTATCAATTTTAGTTAACTCTCTTTATTCTACATTCATCATTTAATTCTCCTTAAACCACCATAAAAATCACTTAAACTTCACTCATCCCATAAATGGATTAAAAACACTATTTATCATAGTTTTAATGATTTATATCCAAAACATAAAGA
>JAITOM010000367.1 GCA_031289975.1 Methanobrevibacter sp.
TTTCTTTATTGAAATTTTTTATTTCACTTAGAAAATCTGAAAGATTTTCTTTACTTAAAACTTGTTTTAAGTTAGAAAAAATTTTTTATTTTTTCTTTACTTACAAACATTATTTCATATACTATAATCTTTAAAAAGAATATAAATTTATAATATTTATTTAATTTAATATTCATTTAATTTAATATTCATTTAATTTAATATTCATTTAATTTAATATTCATTTAATTTAATATTCATTTAATTTTGTTATTTTTTAATTCTCATTATATTGCCCCGTATTTTCATACCCCGTATTTTTATGACTTATTTTTTTAATTGATTATTGTTTGATTTTTCACTTCATTTTAATGCTAATACTACTTTATAATTCTTAACATATTGTTAAGACAATTTAATTTTAGGCATTTTTTAGGCACTGTAAAATTAGCATGGATTTTCACAATTGAAAAATTGAAAACATACGATAAAAGTTTAATGACATGTATATGGGCTTAATGCTTTTATGCTAAAATCCAAATTCCAAATTGTGAATTTCCATCCTCTTTTTACAGTGCCATTTTTTAAATGTAATATTTTGATAATTTTTGGGCTGTTTTTTTAGTGAAGCATAGTTATATAAAATATTAAATAGAGTATTATAACTTCATCAGTTGAATTTTTCACAGCATCAAGTGTGGTAATTTTGAAAAATTTTGAGTTTTATTATAATAAATGAAACCTAAAATAATAATAAACTTCCATATCCATAAAATTTTCAGCCTTGCCAAACCAAAAACTTTATAAATATAAAAAATCAAATTATTGTTATTATATCTCTTGTATTATATTGTGTGAAATAATGTTTTTAAAATAATTTTGTAAGAAAAAAATCAAAGACAAATTTTTAAAAACGAGAAATCGAAAATTTCTCTAAATTTCTTTCAAACATGAAAATTTGGGAGGAATTTTCATGGCACCTGTTAACATTGATGGAAAATGATTTAATATTTCGTTATCACATAAGATTTTTGCATTAAAGAACCAAATAAGACTACCTTTAAATAAAATCGTGGAAGTATCTATACCAGAAGACCTTAAATTGGATACTAAGTTTACAGCTAAGGATAAGAATTGGAAAGTGGCTGGAGCTAACATTCCTTATCTGTATCGTGGAGGAACTTTCATAGAACATGATAAGAAGGTTTTTTGGGATGTACATACTACTAATAAATCTATTGCATTAACTTTGGACAATGATTTCTATGCAAAAGTGTACATTGAAGTTGACAATCCACAAGAGGCTGTTGATACTATAAATGAAGCTTTAAAAAAACTAACGCTTGATTTTAATTACATACATGTTCTTAATTTAATATATATTGTTTAAGGCTTGAAAGAGGGTTAATGTTGTCAAGAGGAAGTAAAAGACCTAAATGGATGAGAGATATAGCTAAAGAACGTATTGAAATCTTATTTACTTTGGCAACCAAAGAATTTTCACAAAATCCACTAAGATCGCATAGATATGTAGAGTTAGCAAGAAATATTTCCAAAAAGTACAAGACTAAAATTCCTAAAAAATGGAGTCATAGCTATTGTAAAACTTGTTATAAATTCTTATTTCCCAATAAAAACTCTCGTGTTCGTTTAGTTTCAAGTGAAGTACATATTAAATGTCATGAGTGTAATAATGTCATGATAATTCCTTATAAAAAAGAAAAAAAGTTAAAAAGGAGATTAAATATTAATGCTTACATTATCCAAAAAGGAGCTAATGAACAAAGCTCTTTCCACAATAACAATTAACATTGGTAAATCTGGTGTTAATGAAAATGTATTTGAAGAAATAAAACGCCAATTAAAAGCCAATGAAGTAGTAAAGTTACGATTTGCTAAAGGTGTTTCAGATGAGAAAGAATCTTATATTGATAACATTGTTATCAACACTAAATCAAAGCTTGTTGACTTAAGAGGTAATGTTGCTATTATTTATAAGAGAAGTATCAATAATTAGTTAACATCACGAATTTAAATTAGTTGTCAATAGTTTCAGTTTATATGGTATTGAGCTTAAATTTTTGCAAAAATTATTACTTTTGATTTTTTAAAATCATTTTTTTTAAAATCATTTTTTTGAAATTGAAATTAAAATATTATTTTTAAAAAATAAATAAAATAAAATCTATTAAATAATCTTGAAAATAAAAAATATTATAAAAAATATTAATAATTAAATAAAAATATAATTAAATATAATAATAAAAATATTTAATTATATAACTTATTATTTAATTATATAAATTAAATAAAATCTATTAAATAATTTTGAAAATTAGAATATTTAATAAAAATTAAAAAAATTCTAAACTATAATAATAATTCAATTAATAAAATATTTATATGGAATAGCTGAGAAAACTCCTATCTTTCAGGATAGTGAGAGGTTCACATTTCAATGAAAAAACAAATTCTATGAAAAATCAAATAAAGGAGAATTAATATGGTTACAGTATATGATGTTCCTGCAAATTTATTAATAAAGCATGTTGCAGATGATTTTAATAATAACAATAATAAAATTGAAGCTCCTGAATGGAGCAGCTTCGTTAAAACTGGTGTTCACAAAGAAAGGAAGCCTGACATAATTGATTGGTGGTATGTAAGATGTGCAGCTCTATTAAGGAGAGTTTACATGGATGGTCCTGTTGGAATTAGTAGTCTTAGAACATTTTATGGTGGGAAAAAAGATAATGGTGTAAATCCTGAAAAATTTAGGAAAGGAAGTGGATCCATTATTCGTGGAGCATTAAAACAGTTAGAAGAGGCAGGTTATGTTGAAAAAGTTGAAGGTGGGAGAGTTATCACTCCTCAAGGTAGATCCTTCTTAGATAAATCTTCTGCTGAAGTTATTAAAGACATTCCAGAGCTTGAAAAATATTAATTTAATTTGATCTTAATAAATTTGATACTTAAATTGAAAATAAAATTTAACTCATAAAATTTAACTCAAATAAACTTTGTATTGAATAAGTTTAATAAGAATAAAGATTATATATTTAATAAGTTGATACTAAAATATTTAATAACAGTTAATATTGTACTAATTAATAGTCATGTTAATTTAGGAGAGTAATATCCATCACTGATCTTGATGAATTAAGACAAAAAAGAATGGCTGAGTTGCAACAACAAGCTATTGATAATGAAAATCAGCAAAAGATGCAGCAAGAATTGGAAATGCAAAAAAAGCAAGTAATGATTCAGATATTAACTCCTGAAGCTCGAGATAGATTAGGTAACTTAAGATTAACTAAGCCTGATTTTGTTAATCAAATTGAATTACAATTAATTCAAATTGCTCAATCTGGTAGTGTTAAAAATAAAATAACTGATGATCAACTTAAAGATCTCTTAAAAAGAGTTTCTGGTACAAAAAGAGAGATTAACATAAGAAGAAAATAAAATAATTAGTGTTTAATTTTAATAAGGTTTAATGTCATCAATAATAAATCTTTTTTATAATATAAAATATTAACAGTATAATATGGATTTATTGTATTTTTAGTGTTTGATGATTTATTGCATTTTCAATTGAAATATTCATTATTATTAAATGTGATTTAATGAATGTTGCTGTTTTATATAGTGGTGGTAAAGATAGTTCTTTAATAGCTATTATCCTAAAGAAAATGGGATTCAATCCCAAATTAATTAATGTTAACTTTGGAATTTTTAAATCATATCTTCCTGCTATGAGATCTGCAGAATCATTAGGCTTTGATTTTATTCTCTTAGAATTGGATAGAGAGATTCTTGAAAAAGGAGTTGATATGATTGTTAAAGATAACTTTCCAAATAATGGAATTGATTATATTCATAAAGAAGTAATTAAAAATCTATCTGATTTTGAATATGATATTATTGCTGATGGAACCAGAAGAGATGATAGGGTTCCTAAGTTAACTAAAAATGAAATTAGAAGTTTAGAAGATAGAAAAAATGTTCAGTATATTAATTTAGATGGTTTTGGTTATAAAACCATTGATTTAATTGCTAATAAATTCTTTGAGTTTAAAAAAGAAAAAAGTAATAGAGAAAATTCTGATTATGAAGTTGAAATTAGATATTTAATTGATGAAAGAGGTTTCAAATCTTGTGAAATCTTTCCAGAACATTATCAAACCAGAGTCGTTGGATTTAAAAATAGGTGAGTAAATGAGTAGAAATAGACCATTAGGTAGAAAATTAAGGCTTGCAAAAGCTTATAAACAAAATAGAAGAGTTCCAGTATGGGCAGTAGTTAAAACTAGTCGTAATGTTAAATATAAACATAAACCAAGACATTGGAGAAGAAATAGCCTTAAAGTATAATATGATGGAGTTTTTATAAATGGAAAGAGTATATACAATACCACTTAGAAAAGTTAAAAATGTTCAAAGAACTATAAGAGCACCAAGAGCTATTAGAGAAGTTCAAAATTTCTTAAAAAAACACATGAAAACCGAAGAAGTTAAAATTGATTCAAGTGTCAATGAGAAAATTTGGGCAAGAGGAATTAAAAAAATACCTTCAAAAATTAAAATTAAAGCTGTTAAAGATGATAATGGTGTAGTTAAAGCTACATTAGAAGAGTAAATAGCTTAATTTTATATAAATATTAATTTTATTAATAATGTCTTAAGGAGATATGGATTAATGCTTAAAAGAATTGATCTTATGGGAAGTCCTAATTTAGGTGTTTACATATCGGTCACTAATGAAATTGCAATTGTTCCTAAAAATCTTGAAGAGTCAATGGAAGAAGTTTTAAAAGAAGTATTAAATGTAGATGTTATAAAAACTTCTATTGCAGGAAGTAACTTGGGAGGAGCTTTAGTAATAGGTAATTCAAATGGATTAATTGTTTCTCCATTTACATTTGATAGAGAAATTGAATTATTAGAAGAACATGGAATTAATGTTGCTAAACTTCCAGATAAATATACTGCAATAGGAAATATAGCTATTGCTAATGATAATGGGGCTATTGTTAGCCCTTTACTTTCTGCTGAATCTATTAATCTTATTGAAGATATTTTAGATGTTTATGTAGAGAGAAGATCCATTGCAGGCTTTAATATAGTTGGGTCTTTAGCGAATATCACGAATAAAGGTGCTCTTCTTCATGTTGATACAACAGAAGATGAAATCAGCTTAATTAAGAAAATTTTTAAAGTCTCTGCTGATACTGGTACTGTTGGAAGAGGAAATGTTCTTGTTGGTGCATGTTCATTAGCTAATTCATTTGGAGCTTTAGTTCCTCAAGAAACATCAGGTCCAGAAATGTTGAAAGTTGAAGAATCATTAGGTTTACTTGATGATTA
>JAITOM010000057.1 GCA_031289975.1 Methanobrevibacter sp.
TAAAGAAAAACTTCGTTTTTCTAATTGAACAAGTTCAATAATGAAATTTTTTAAATTATGCTATAAATACTAAATTTTTAATTAAAAAAAGTATAATTATTATTTTTAAAAACGGAGAATAGATTCTCCTAAGTTGAAAATAAATTTTCAACAATAAGATATTTAAATAAATGATTAATTACAAACATTTTTTACAGCACTATAATTTAAAGCACTATAATTTAAAATTATCCATATTAATTAAATTTTAAAATTATAGATTTTCATGAAGTGTTATTTAAAATTAAATGACTTAATAAAAAAAATTATCATTTTAAAATTTAAGAACTTTTTCATAATGGATATATTAGAACAGGAGATTATTAAAATGGGATTTATTGATCAGTTTAAAAGAAGTCTTGGTATGGAAGAAGAAAAAAGAAAACCTATAAAACCATTTGTAGAAGAAATTTTAAAAAGTAGTGGTGAAAGTATATCTATCACTCCAGAACAATCTTTTTATGAGATTATATTAATTAAACCAAAATCAGAAGATGATATGGATTATGTTCGCGACCAAATAATTGAAGGAAATCCTGTTATTGTGGATGTTGCTTATCTTGAAAAGGAAGGAAAAGAAGCCTTTGAAATGATGGGAACAAAATTAAATATTTTAAGAAAAGAACATAAAGCTGAAGTTATTTTATTAGGTAAAGCAAAAAATAAACACTTGATTTTAATAGGTCCAGATAAAATTAAGATTATTAAAAAAGGATAAATTTGTTTTTCAATATATCATTTACTAAATATTATTTTACAGGAAGTTTAGATAATTATTAACGATCCCTTATTTATCCAATAACCTTTAAATTTTTAGATAATATCTTAGGAATAACAAATGAACCTTTCTGTTTTAAATCAGATTTTAATTCTTGACAATTAGAAAGACCATCAAAAATATTGCCAACAACCATAGCTTTTTTAACTGGTTTGGTAATATCACCATTTTCAATTAAAAAAGAATTATTGGACTCAACAGAAAAATCTCCAGAAATAGGATTAGCAGTATGTGCTCCAAGAACATCAGTTAATAAAAATCCTTTATCAATTTCTGAAATATCAACACTATTTTTAAAGTTAAAAACAACATTAGAATGTGAATTTAGTGGAGTGGAGGAATATTCTCTAAAGCCATTTCCAGTACTTTCAACACCAGATTTATTTGCAGAGTATATATCATAAATAAAGTTTTTTAAGATTCCATCTTTAACTAAAGTTGTTTTTTGTGAACATGTTCCTTCTCCATCACTAACAGATGAATTGAAACCATTAGGATATCTACCGTCATCATAAACACTTAAATCTTCACTTACAATTTTAGTATCTACTTTATCTTTTAGTATGGATCTTGATCTACGAACATTATCTCCATTAAACCCAGAAATAAACGGATTTAAAAGTCCTGATGCTGCAGAGTAATCTAATATAACATCCATACTATCTACATCAATTTTTACTCCACCTATAGAATCTTTAGCTATTTTGCAAACATTTTCTCCTAATTTTTCACCATCTAAATCAAAGATGCATGAAGAAATAGAATCATAAGCTGTTGATTTTTCACTACTTTTATAAGCATTAACTGCAAGACCTCCATAAAACATAGAAACAGAATTTTCAACAGACAAATCATTAGAATTTAAAATAATATTGTGATTAAAATCTGCAAGGAAACTTGCTGAAGTAGATTCACATTTTTCAGCTTGAACAGTATTTAAAACAGTGTTTATAAAATCTGTAGCTATATCTAAATTAAAACCTTGTTTAAATCTATGATCAAATATACCTTCAACTTTTTTATATTTTTGATTTTCTGCAAATGAGAAATCCTTATCTATTTCATTAGATTTAGAATTTGAAAATGCTTCTTCACATACCTCAGATATTTTTGTTGGGTCTGTTGTATATGCAAAACCTATTTTATTATTTTTAATAACTCTAATTCCAATTCCAAAAGTATTTTCTTTTTTAGCAAAATTTAAAATGGATTTTTCACTATTTAATTCTATACTTTCAGACTTTTCGATGAAAATTTCAAAATCATCTCCATGCTTTTTTAAGTGTTTAGTTGCTTTTTCTGCTAATTCATATAACATATTAATCATCCTAATTTTAATATTATATCTATTCCTTAAATACTGTATCTATGAGATATATTGCATGTTCCTTCTTTACTTACCATGCATGCTCCAATTGGATGGGCTGGATTACATTCTTTTCTAAAAAGTTTGCAATCTTCTGGTTTTGCAACTCCTCTAAGAATAGGTCCACATATACAACCTTTGGGTGCTTCCTTAACCTCTTTAACATCTATATCAAACTTTTCTCTTGCATTGAACTGAGCAAATTCATCTCTAATTTCAAGTATAGAATTAGGAATTTTTGGAAAACCTCTCCACTCTCTACTTTCTACTTTAAACACTTCTTCAATAGCAAGTTGTGCCATTTGATTTCCTTCATCTTTAACCGCACGATTATACTCATTATCTATTTTAGCTTCATCATTTTTTATTTGTCTTAAAATCATATAAATTCCCATTAAAATATCTAAAGGATTGAAACCCGCCATAACTTGAGGAATATTATATTCATTTGAGAATACTTCAAATGGTTTTAGACCAATAATTGTTCCAACATGACCTGGTTCAATCAAAGCATCTAAATTAGTTTGACCTGATCTAATAAGAAACTTTAAAGCAGGAGGTATTCTTCTATGTGAAGATAAAACAGAGAAGTTTCCTGGTGGAGTTGATAAAATTTCACAGGCGGTTGTTGGTGCTGTAGTTTCAAATCCTGCAGCTATGAAAACCACTTCATTGTTGATTTCATGAGCAAGTTCAACAGCATTAGTTATTCCGTACACTACTCTTACATCACCTCCAACTGATTTAGCATCAGCAAGAGAATGATTTGAACCTGGAACCTTAAGTATATCTCCGAATGTTGTTATAGTCACTCCTTTATCTATAAGTTCTAATGCTTCATCAATTTCTCTTGATGGTACACAACATACAGGACAACCAGGTCCAGCTATAACTTCAACTTCCTTTGGAAGCAATGTTCTTAATCCATTTTCCATAATAGTATGTTCATGAGATCCACACACATGCATAATTTTAACTGGAGTAGAAATTTGATTTATTCTATTAATTATTTCTTTAGAAAGGTTTTTCATAATAACACTTATTGAATACTTATTTAATAAAATTATAATATAGATATTATAGTTTAGAACCAAATTTTTTCTATAGTGGTTTTGATAAAGTTCTTAATAAATAACTTTTTTAAAAATAAATATTATTAAAAAATATTTATTTAAAATTATTTATATTAACTAAAATAAATTTATATTATTTAAAATTTAAAATTATAAATTTTTATAAATTAATATTTAAGATTATAAATTTTTATAAATTAATATTTAAGATTATAAATTTTTATAAATTAATATTTAAAATTAAACGATTTAATAAGAAAATTATCATCCAAAATTTAAGAACTTTTCCAAAATGACTATAATTTAAAAATTTTTTAATTTTTATTAAAATATCCTAATTTTTAGAATTATCTAAAAAATTTCATTAATTTATAATTAAATAGTTTAGTTTATTTATTTTTTAAAAATAATAATCTTAATTTAAAAAATTGATGTAAGAAAAATTAGAACTAATAATTTTTTCAAAAAATTAGGTGTTATAAATATAATTAATGATTTTATAGTAGTTTTGATAAAATTCTTAATAAATAAACTTTTTTAAAAATAAATACTATTAAAAAATATTTATTTAAAATTATTTATATTAATTAAAATATATTTATATTAATTAAAATATATTTAAATTATTTAAAATTTAAAATTATTAATTTTTATAAAGTAATATTAAAAATTAAATAATTTAATTTAAAAATTAAATAATTTAATAAAAAAGTTTATCATTTTAAAATTTAAGAACTTTTTCAAAATGACTATATTTAAAATTATGGGTTTTTATAAAATGATATTTAAAATTAAATAATTTATAGTGATGTAAAAAATGTTTGTAATTAATCATTTATTTTTAAATATCTTATTTAACTATGAGTTAGGTTAATATTAATGAATTTAAAATAATTTAAATTTAAAAATTAAAAATTTTTTAATTTAAGTGAAAAATATGGTATTTGGAAAATCTTAGATTCAATTTTTTTTTAAATTTATCAATTTCATATTATTATTTCAATAGAGATAAAACTTTTAATCATTGCTTAATTTGTCTATTTTACATTTTACATCGGTTATTATTCCATTTTTAATTGGTCTATCTTTAAATGCTAAAGCAATTAAAGAAACATCCCTGTCCTCGTAGGGTAAATAATATTCTTTTTCATGGATTTGTTTAAAACTTTCATTAATCAATGAATCCAATGATTTTTTTGGGTCTTCACTATATTTAATTTCAACAACAGCCACATGATCATCATTTTCTTCAATCACAGTGTCGATTACTCCATGACCTATGGTTTTTTCCCCATCGAATCTCATTCCCATTTCATCTAACCAGGTTAA
>JAITOM010000156.1 GCA_031289975.1 Methanobrevibacter sp.
ATGATTTCGTTAGTTTTATATTATATTATTCTTTATATTTAACATTCTTTATATATTAAATAGTATTATTTTATAATCAAATAGTATTATTTTATAGAGATCCTATAAACTCATCAAAAGTATAGTCCATTATAAAATAATATAGAATATAAGCCATAAATTTTAACAAAGCATTCAATATACTTTTAGATTTACAAGAACATATTTCTATTAAATTACTCTCTACAAAAGACCATCAAAGAATCAGTTATATATTGTGGTTATTTTCTCTTTGTGGTTATTTTCTCTCCACCTTTGTATTCCACATGCCGTTTAGGATTATATGATGTTTTTAATACTTTATTACCATTATTTAGACTTATTTTCTTTCCATCTTTATATTCTACATGTTGTTCAGGATCATAAGTTTTTTTCGATGTTCTACCAATTTGATCATCAGCGAACCCAATATTATCGTTTTTTGTATTTTTTTGATTATCTGATAAAACTGGATCATTATGGAAATCTTTTTGATTAGATATCTCCAAAACTAATTCATTCATTGCAACAATTCGTTTATTATCTGATGGATGAGTGGAAAAAAAATCATGTTTATTTGAATTATGTTCACTCATTTTTTGCCAAAATTTAGGTATTTCACCAATATCATAACCTGCCCATTTAACTATCATCATTCCTAACTCATCTGCTTCCAATTCATGTGATCTACCAAATGGTTTCATTAGTAGATATTCAGACCCAATATCAGCTATATTTATAGCTGTTCTTGCAATAGAACCTAAATCCCCTAAACCAATCAGACTAAGACCAATAGTTCCTAATCTTGATACAGTCGTTATAGTATTTTTAGCATTATATGCACTTACTCGAGTTCTAGAATGATCTAATAATGCATGAGCCATTTCATGGGCTAAAATAAATGCTAATCTTTCTTCATTATTTGCAATTGATAAAATTCCTGAAAGCACAATAATCTTACCCCCAGGCATACACATAGCATTCACTGTATCATTTGAAACTAAATGAAATTCCCAATCATAGTAATCTTTAGTGTAATCTGATCTATTTATTTTTAATAAATGATTTTCAACAGCATTAATTAACTTTAAAGCAACATTAAACAATATTTGCCCATCATTTGTTTTATCTAACAAATTACTTTGATTAATTATTTGATAATATTCATCATAACTTCTATCTAAAAAATTATCATCGTTTACAATATC
Organism: Methanobrevibacter sp.; assembly: GCA_031289975.1. Classification (GTDB taxonomy): domain Archaea; phylum Methanobacteriota; class Methanobacteria; order Methanobacteriales; family Methanobacteriaceae; genus Methanovirga. The sequence goes on from JAITOM010000156.1 coordinate 1,227, forward strand.
AAAATGTTTTTTCCCCGTAAATGGGTTAATACTGCTTCTTTCATTTTTTTTCATTCATAATCCTCTTGTGTATTTTTAAATATCTTATTGTTGAAAGTTTATTTTCAACTTAGGAGAATGTATTCTCAGTTTTAAAAAATTTCAAATTAAAATCATATTAATTTTTTAAATAATGACTCTTATTTCATTATTTTTGAATAATAATATATAAATATTTATAATATAATCCATTAAAATATAAGTGAAATAATTTTTTTATAGTGATATAAAAATATATGTAATTAATCGTTTATTTGAATGTAATAATGTGAGGCTGTGAAAAATTCAACTAAAGGGAAGTTATTATTATATGACTTTCATCTTTAAATATTCGATGCTGTGAAAAATTCAGCTGATAAAGTTATAATAATTCATTTAATGTTTATACTACTTCATTTTTTTTAAAGTATTTTAAGAGATTTATAAGATTAATATGATACTAAAAAAAAAGATTTTTACTTATATTCTGCATTTGAGTATGAAGTTAAAAATGATTTATCAATTGGATTTTTTACAGTCCAAAAAGATAAAGTAGAGGAGATGATAACTTGGCAATTGTCAAAATAGAAGATAAACTTTTTAAAACTATTAGTGAAATAGCTAAAAATAAGAACACAACTGAAGATAATATAATAAACGGTTACTTAGAAAGATGTTTAAATAGTGAAAATAATGAAAAATACAGAATAGAAGAAAAATTAAAAAAATTAAGAATAAATCATAAAATGCCTTACTATGATGAGATTAAAAAAAGCAATGAAAAATACTCTTTAAAGGATATAATTGGTATTGGTAGTGTAGACTTTGAAATAGATCCAGTTGAATTAAAAAAAAGTATTCACTTTAATGGAATAGAGGAGATTTAATATTTATGATTTTCTTAGAAACAAGTTTCATAATAAATTTATATGTTCCAAAGATTCGATTTCATGAGAGAGCTAAAGAAATAGAAAAGGAAATTGAAAACAGAGAGAAAATAATAAGTCCTATGATTATTTATGAAACTTTAACAGTTTTAAGAAAGTTAAATCAAACTGATAAGCTTGTTAGGAAAGTTTATAAAATTCTATTGAATCTAAATGTCTTTGAAGATGAATTATATTATCCAGAAGCTTTGAAAGATTGCTTAAACAATAATAAAATAGGTTTTTTTGATAATTTAAGTCATATTGTCATGATGAATAGTGATATTAAAGAAATAGCAAGTTTTGATGAAGATTTTGATATATTTAATGACATTGAAAGAATTTGCTGAAAGACCATATTTTTAGTTTCACAATCTTTTTAAAAAAAGAGTGTAAAAACCATGGATTCTGACTAAAAAATGATTAATATTCACCATGTCCATTTTGATAATGATTTAATTCTGTAAGCTTAATTTATGATTTCTAACAATATTAATGTTATTTTTTGACTACAAATAATACAATGAGTAATCTAAAAAATGATAAATTTTTTCCTTTAGAAAAACCTGCTAATTGTGAAGTGTTATTTAACCGAACATCAATTAATAAATCAATATTGTTCTCTTTGATTTTAAAAATTTTTATTAAAAATTATTATTTAAATTATTCAAATTTTAATTTAAAGAGATATTAAACTGTTTTAAAAATTTAATGATTAATATATTATGTTAACAAAGTTAAGGAAAATAATATAAATAAAAAAATTAAATTTTATTATTTTAATGGCAGTGCTATGAAGCCTAATATTAAAGATTGTAAGCATTAATAATTTTATTCACTAATTCCAAAGCTAATTCTTCACTTCCAAGAGAAATTATGGATGGTTTTTGTCTGTTTTCAACATTAATGCGAACTCCACATTCTTCTTATTAAGGTTAATTAATTTATATTTATCATTATTCATTTCAAATTCTGCACCACAATTAGGACAATGCAATACTTCTTTTTTTATTAATCCTAATAAGTCTTCTTTATTTTGAATATTCATTGGAG